>DASSAT010000591.1:0-3454 GCA_035699305.1 Fimbriiglobus sp.
GGGTCCGGCTCGTCGGGCGTGGCGGCGACCACCAGCTGCCCGTCCCGCCGGAGCAACCTGTCACCGCCCCACTCGCGCCACGGGGCGAACCCGAGCGGGTCCGGCTCGAACGTCGGCCACACCTTCCGTGAATCGACCACCTCATTGCGCAGCCACAGCCGGCGGAGCCGAGCGTAGTTGCCCATCGTCGCCGACAGCACGCAGGCGTCCATCGGGGCGCTGCCAGGGGCGGCGTGGACCCGCAGCCCGACCTCGTGCGGCCGGTCCGCCCGCAACCGGACGCGGACGACCGGCCGCGCTCCGTTGCGGAACGGCTCGGTCGCCACGTAGACGGTCAGCGTTTCGACCCCGTCGATCCGTTCGACCGTTCCCGGGACCGGGTCTGACGGGTCGCGCTCGATAACGGCCACGTCCAGCCCGTCGCCGCTCCACATGGCGAGGCCGGGCATGCCGTCGCGGCCGACCTCCAACTCGGACTGACCGCGGACGCCGCCGACGACCGGCTCGACGGAGATGAAGTTGACCATCCGGGGGAAGCTCTGCCCCAGGTACGGGGCGTAGACGCGGATCAGTCCGCGCGGACCGTTCGTCGGCCACAGGCCGACGGCCAGCCCGCCGTCGCGGCCCCAGACCGGCTCGGCGGTCCGCCCCGGCGCGGGCCGACGCCAGGGGCCGTCCGCCACGGCCTCCGCGGCCGGCCGGGCGGGGGCCGTCGTCGGCGTTCGCCCGCACCCGGCCGCCAGGGCGACCGCTACGCACAGCCAGACGGACCGGCGTGAAGGTGCCATCCAATCCTCACCGCACCCCGGCGAAGTCGATGATGCGCTTGAACTGCTCGTTCATCCGCTTCAGCTCGGCGGTGAGCGTCATCAGCTGCTTCGCGTCGGCTTTGGGCTGGGGCCGGTCGAGTTTCTTGCCGGCCCGGTCGAGGGCGTCCGCGACCGTCTCGGCCTTGGCCGACGCGGCCCGGACGTCGGCCCGAAGGTCGTCGCTCCGGCGGCCAGCCTTCGCGTCCGCGGCGGCGACCGCGGCCCGCAGCTCGGTCAACTCCTTCCGCACCGCGGCCAGTTCCCGCTGCAATTCCCGGTCGGCCGCGACCCGCTTCGCGTCGGCGTCCGACGGGGCGGGCGTGGCCCCGCGCTCGGCCGGCGCGTTGGCCCGGACGGCCTCGGCGAGGCGGTGGTTCTGGGCCGCGACCATGCCCACCAGGGCCAGGTTGACGGCCCCGATCACCAGAAGGGCTACACGCATGACGCACCTCGGGTCCGGGTATCGTGAAAGCGGGTGCAAATCACATGCAACTCATCAACAGAAACTAACCCGCCCCCTTTCCCTGCTGGGCACCTTCCAAGGCCCAAGTCCGGCCAGCGGCAGCCGCTGGGAAAGGCGAGGGTGGGGGTTTGCATGCGGATGTCACGGGCCTTCTTATTCCCGCGCCACGCGGGGACGAGAAGACAACACGCGATCTGGTTGAGCTGTTTTACGGCAGCGGCGTGATCTCCACCACGCCGCGGATCATCGGCCCCGCCTCATCTGATACGCGGTCGGATGTCCGGCCCGTTCGAGCCAGACCTCGGCCGACGGGCGGCGGGCCCTCAGCTGCGTTACCGCCGCGTAGTCGTCCTCGTCGACCTCGTAGTCGCCGGTGCTGATGTCGATAGCGACGAACTTGCCGTTGTCCTCGGGCCTCAGCAGCGGCCGCACTTGGCGGTCGAAGACATCCGCGCCAAGACGGGCGAGTTCGTCTGGACTGCGGCGTGGCTCGGCGGCGGGCATGGCATGACTCCGGGAGGCCGGGCGTATCTATTCAGTTTACCACTCGCCGTCGGTGAGACTGTGAGCCGGGGATCCATGCAAGCAACGTACCATGTGTGTGCCCGAAAGATCACCGCAACGCGTCCCGGTCCGCCTCGGCCAACGGCTCGGTCGGCCGGTCGTACCGGAGCACCGTGCCCCGGAGCGGGTGGTTGCCCGAGGCCGGTGGCAGCACAGTCGGGAGAACGACGACCTCAACGGCTTGCCCGGCCCGGAACGGGAGGTTGTCGAGCGACAGCTTGACGTCTTCGGCGAGGACGGCTTCGGTCCGGTGGGCCGGCGTCATCGGCGGAACTCCACGGGAGCGACTACCGGATTGTCGCAGCGGGGTAGACCGAGTGTCAAGCGGCGCGCTACAAGCGGTGGAATCCCGCGCCAAGACCACACCTCGGGCCGCAATCAGGTGCAGCGTTTTGTGAGACGCGATAGCTGCTCCCTTATCCACTCGCTGCCTGGATTACCGGCCCTTGTAAGGCGCGGCGGACCGCCGCCTTTGCCGAGGCCAACACGACCGTCCCGCCCAAACCGCACAGCAAGAGTAACCACCAAGGGGATTTAAGCACGCCGTTGATTAGCCAGTCGAGCAACCGTCTGCCGGCCGTAGCCAGGCGGTCACCCCAGGAAACCGGTCGCCCCAGCGCCTCAGCAACAGCGGCGTCGATTTGCCGGCCACGGACGTCGCTGGCCACCAACTTGCCGTCGCGGTCGATTACCAGCAGATAGGGAATGCCTTGGACACCACACCGCTGGGCCAGGGGGTTGTCAAACCCGCGCTTGCCCTCCTCATCGAAGAAGATCTGCGGCCAAGGTTCGGGATGAGCTTCAAGGAACTTGTCCAAGCGCGCGCGCTCGAAGTCGAGGCTGACCGCGACGACCTCGAAGCCGTCGCCGTGGTACTTATCGTAGACCGCTCGCACATTCGGCAGCTCGGCGATGCACGGCCCGCACCAAGTAGCCCAGAAGTCCACCAGCACAACCTTGCCGCGATGCTCGGCCAAGTCGAAGCGACCGCCATCCAGGGTGGGGCTGGCGATGTCCATTGCCAGTCCCACGGCCGGTTGCGCTTCTCCGGCATCTCGGGCTTGCGCCAGGCGTTCGGCGAGATAGCCTGCTAAGCCCACGCTCACAAAAAAGCCGATGGTGAAGGACCAGTCCCCCTTGACCGAACGGTGCAAGGTCAGCAACTTGTCCGTCGCCGTGCCACAGATCAACCGAGACAATACTAGCGCCCCGCTCATCGCGACACCAAACAGAGCGATGTAGGCCCCCACATACAGTGCGGGCGCAATGGCCTTTGTATACAACCAAAACACCCCGCCCGACAAAACACCCATCAGAACCATCGCGCTTAGCACTGCCAGGCCAGGGGCGACTGCGCCGAAGATACGCCGATAGCGGGGTAGAGGAGAGGCCGGCGAGGGGGAACTGCTTGAGGGTGAATCCGCTGGCATAGGTACACACACCTTGGAGTGTCTCAGAGGCTGTCTTGCTCTGTTGAAATGTTCGTGATGTGACGGCCCTGTCTTCAGCCCGAAGGGCTGGGAGTTCTCAGCCCAGGGCAACGCCCTGGGGACGCGGATACCGGCTCTGAGCCCTGAAAGGGCGGGACAGCGTGGCCGTGTGTCGCCCTTTCAGGGCT
>DASSAT010000592.1:0-2840 GCA_035699305.1 Fimbriiglobus sp.
CCATCCCGGCGGAGTGCCGGCCGGCGGCGTCTCCCCTTCGCCCCCCCTTGTGCTGGTGGCCGGTGGTGAGGGGTCGGCGCTCGCCGGTGTCGCCGCCTCATCCAACGTCAGCGCCTCCGCCTCATCGGGTGAGACACCCAGACGGATACACAGCTGCCCCACCCAGCGGCGGACCCACTCCGAATCGAGGCGCCGACCGTCCCGCAGCGCCATTGCCTGGAACCGCCGGAACCCCTCCGACGTACCGGGATCGGGGCCGTGATACCGGGAGATCGCGGCGTAGTAGACGGCACGCTGGTAGTCGGTCATGGCCGCCGACGGGAAGCGGAAGCCGTTCGGTAGCCGCGAATCCTGCGGGGGGAATAGGGAGTCGGTCGTTATGACGATCCCGTTCGCCCGCCTGTCCCAGTTCGGGTCGAGGGCGTTCGACGCGAAGTCCTGGACCTCCGCCCATCGGATCAGGTCGCGGACGGTGAACTCGGTGGGAGTTGAAGGCGGCGAGTGACGCTCGGTAGACATGGTGCTGTCCGGTGTCCCGGCAGGCCGGGGGTTCGGACAGCGGCGGACAGCGGCAGCCCCGAACCCCCGGCTGTCGGCGGGTAGCTACTCCCGCCGGTCCGGTCGGCCGATCTTACCCCGACTCACCCGCCGTGCGGTAGGTCGGCAGCGCGTCGGAGGCGGCCTTTTTAAGGCATTAAAAAAATCAACGAGTTCCCCACCGGCCGGCCCCTTTTTTAGGCCACAGATAACGCAAGTAATCCCCCTGTGGTCCCGGACGCCAGGGCACGCCAGGACGCGACAGTCCGTTTTGATGCGTCCAGCGTCGCGTCTGCCGCGTTCGGGTGCCTTGTCTACCTCTCACATCGTCCGGGGTGGCGGTCGGCCGTCTGACGCGATCCTGTGCGGTTGTGCGCCGGTATCCGGCCGGACAGTCATCCCCCTTCGCCTCCCCCTCTCAGCAGCAGTTCGGCGAGCCGCGCCCGGCCGGCCGGCAGGTGCCGTCGGCGGCCGCGTCGGCGATCCGCCGGACCCGGACGGCGACGGCCTTTGCCTCGGCCTTTTTATAGGCCACGTAAAACGCGCCATGCTCGCGGTCGGACTGCCGCGATTTCCGTCCGCGCACGAGCCAGCACCGAAGGCAATCGTAACCAATGCCGGCCGCCTCGGCGGCGTACTTGCGGGGGACGCCGGCCGCCTCACCCGCCGGTCCGGCCGCGTCATCCCCCTTCGCCCCCCTCAGCAGCTCGGCGAGTCCGCGGCCCGGTCGGCCCGACGTTCGGCTCACTTGCACACCTTGGGTTGCGGTTACGGGGCCGACGTTCAGCCGGCACCCCGGCCACGTCACACCCCTTCGCCCTCATTCAGCACCTCGGCGAGCCGCGCCCGGTCGGCCGGGTCGAGGCGTTGCACCAGCGCCATGACCTCGGTGAGCAAGGGCGAAGGGGGTTGCCAGGCGGTCGGTCCGGCGCCAACTGCACCGGATTTTGCACCAGCCGAACGGACCGAAATGCGTAAGTTGTTGGCGGGTTCGGCGGTTACGGTGTCGGCTTCGAGTCCCACCTTGGCCACTGGATTCGCCACATCTTCAGCCAAGCTTGTACGGCGTGTCCGCGTCTTTCTCGTGGCGGATCTCGTCCACCGGGTCCTGCTTGAGCCAGCCGGCGTACAGGCGGTTGGCGGCGTTGAACACCCAGCCGTCCCTGTCGCCAACATTGCGGTAGGCGTGGACCACTCCGGCCGGGACGATCAGCGCGTAGGGGTTGTTCTCCCCGGCGTCGCGGACCTCCTTCTTACCGAACGTCGGCGAGTCATGGCGGGCGTCCCACAGGTAGACGCGGAACGTGGACGGGCCGATGAAGCAGAAGTAGTCAGCCTGGTCGGCGTGTTCGTGCGGCCCGCGGGCGACGCCAGGCTTGGTGAGCGAGACGTAGGCCATCACCGGTTGGAACTTCGGGTCGATCAGGTCATTGCGGAACAGTTCGGCCAGCCAGCCGCGGTCGTCCGTGAAGAGCTTGATCGGCACCCACTTCACGTCGTGGATTGGCGACGGCTCGGCGAACTTCGGGAGTTGCACGTTCATCGGCGGCCCTGGTGGTTCGGAATGCGGGGATTCTGCGGAACCGACCCGGGGCCGTCAACGCCAGCCGTTTGACTGCCACCTGCCCGGCGGGTAGGATCGCGCCCGGTCGCCCCACCCCGCGAGGAGTCGTCCGTGACCGCCGCCGAACTCGCCTTTGCCGCCGTGGTCGGGTCGGCCGCCGCCCAGCCGCTGCCCCCGCCGGTCCCGCTCACCCCGCCGCTGACGCCGCCGGTGCTACTCGCCGGCCGGGTGGAGAGAGACAAGTTCGTCTACGGGGAGACGGTCCACGTGCCGTTCATGCGGATGGTCCAGGGGCCTCAGCCCGGCGCCCCCGCCACCGAACTCGTCTACCTGATCCAGACCCGCCAAGTGGCCGTCCCGCTCAAGGGGGCGACGGCGACCGACGCGGCCGGCAAGCCGATCCCCGTGGAGAAGCTCGCCGAGGTGCTGAAGGATGAAGCAGTGGTGGTCGTAACGTACGGGGGCGAGCTGGACCCGAAGTTTCGCAAGCCGTTCAAGGAGGGGACGGTCTTCCTTTCCTTCCCGGCGGCGCCGCCGAAGGAGCCGGTGGTGCCGAAGGAGCCGATCCCTTGAGCGGGGCTGTCGCGGCTACGCCGCTCTAGTGGAGTCTCATTTGGTTACTTGGTAATCGGTGGTTGGTCCCGAATAATGGGTCATGAAACCACCTCTGTTCGTTCGGGCGTTGTCCGACGCCGAGCGCCGGGCGCTCCAAGCGGGACTTCGCAGCCGCGAGGCGTTC
>DASSAT010000593.1:0-3176 GCA_035699305.1 Fimbriiglobus sp.
GTCGGGGACGGACGCCTCCGGCCGGCTGACGAACGGCAGGAACAGGAAGATGCCGAACAGCAGGATGAGCACGTCGATGAGCGGGATGAAGAACCGGGTGACGGCCCGCTTCGGGGGGCGGATCACGACTGCCCCCCCCGCGCGGCGACGGCCTCGCGGTCGGCCGGGGTCAGCGGCACGATCGGGGCGGGCGGCGTCGGCGTCCCGGCCAGGCTGCGGATCAGGTCGCGGCCGACCCGGACGATCCACTGCGGCAGGATGTTAATCAGGGCCATGAACAGCCCGCTGCCGGTGGCGGTGATCGCCGGGGCGTACTTGCGGATGATCTCCTGCGGCGTCGGGTTCTGCGTGATCGAGCTGAACGTCTGGAGGATGGCCGCCACGGTGCCGATTAGCCCCAAGAGCGGGAACCACTCGGCGGCTTGTGCCAGGTTCTCCAGCCACTTGTCCGGCCGCTCGTCGAAGGAGACCTCCCGCCACCGCAGCGCCCGCCAGGCGAGGATGGTCTGCGCGGCGAAGAGGATCGCTCCGAGTATGAGGATGACCCAGTCGATGCCCGGCTGGCTGACCCGGTCGAGGTAGTCCCGGCGGGCGTCCGGCGGGACGGCCGCGAAGATCAGCCCCGCGGCAGCGACCGGCACCGCACAGAACACCACCGGCAGGACGTGATGGATCCAGAGCCGCTGCACGGTGCCTCCGAGTCTTGTAGGGTGGGTCAAGCCCGGCTTTGCGGACGCCGACCCACCGCGATGATTTGTCCGAGCCGCGACCGTTAGGGAGCGGTTAGCCCAAGACCGCTCCCTAACGGTCGCGGCTCGGATGGATAGCTTTCCCGGTGGGTCGGCGCGTCCAAAGCGACGCTTGACCCACCCTACCTGGTCCCGCTTAACCAGTCCGGCATCGCTTGCAACTTCCCCGCCTCGTCCACACAAGCCAGCGTCGTCGATCCCTCGGCGCAGAGCTTGCCGGCCGGGTTGAACACCTCGTACTTGTGTTCCAGCCGCACCGGCGTCGCCCGCGTCAGCGTGGTGCGGATCGTCAGCACGTCGTCGTAGTGTGCCGGATACTTGTACCGCACCTCGACCTTCGATAGGACCAGGTAGTAGCCGCGGTCCTCCAACTCCTTGTAGTTGCCGCCCGCGGACCGCAGCAGTTCCGTCCGAGCCTGCTCGAAGTAGACCAGGTAGTTCGCGTGGTGCAGCAGGCCCATCCGGTCGGTCTCGGCGTACCGCACCCGGACCTGGATCTCGCCGGTCGTCATGGCCGTCGTCTTAGCGGATGAAGCCGATCCGGTCGAGCGGGAAGAAGACGAACACCGCCCGGCCAAGCATCAGCCGCTCCGGCACCAGCCCCCACTTGCGGCTGTCGGAGCTCTGGCCGGAGTTGTCCCCCAGGCAGAAGTAGTGCCCCGGCTGCACGTAGAAGGTGTCCACTGGGCTGTCCGGGTCGTTGTCCGTCCCGGCGTAGTTGCTGTTGTGGTTCCGGGCCGGCGTGAAGTAGGTGTCCATCCACAGCTTCACGTGGCTCACCTCGACCGCCCCTTTCGCGCCGATGCCGGCGGGGGCCAGCACGTCGTTGGGGATCGTGTGCCCGTCCGGCTGCGGCGCGGTCAGGGCAGCCCCGGTCACGGCAGCGACCGCGGCCAGAGCACCCAGCCCGCTCTGCGCGCCGTTGGGCGCCCAGGGGGCGTAGTCGGCGGCGCTGCCGAAGTCGATGGCCTTGCCGTCCACCCACACCCGCAGTCGGCTGTCGAAGTTGGCGAACCGCAGCTTGTACGTACCCCCGTCCGTGATCGGCGTCGGCTTCGTCACCAACTCCCCGCCGGCGCCGACCCGGACCAGCGTCACCGCCCCGCCCTTGAACCGGGCCTGGAACCGGTGGACCCCCTCGGCCAACTCCAGCACGACCTCGTCGCCCGGGCCGGACACCTTCGCCTCGCACTCGACCATCAGGTCGCCGACCCAGTAGTCGCCGGTCATCCGCGATTGCCCGCCCTCCCCGGCGTTGTAACCCAGGAAGTTGGTGATCGGCGCCGGCGCGACCGGCCCCTCGGTCTGGCCGTGGGCTTGCCGCGACCAGGCGTCCGCCATCGGCTGCCGACCGAACCCATCGACCGCCGCCTCAACCGGCAACCGGTGCGCGTACCGTACCCAGCCGAAGTCGTCGCCAGCGTGGGTGAACACCTTGGGCATCGCGGCGTCGTTGGCCGACCACCCGCCGCCGTTGGCGGTCCACCGCGGCCGGACGCCACGCACCGCCAGGTTCCGGGACTGGTAGTCGTTGTCGTAGACGATCCGCCGCATCGACAGGGCCAGGTCGTCCGGCTTACGGATCAACTCAAACCCGGCGCCGCCCGCCGGGAACCCGGCCTGGCTGGACTCGTCGAACGCCTTGAGGGCCAACTCGACGTTGTGGTAGGTGAAGTCCACGCCCAGCGACCGGAACCGCGGGTCGGTCTTGCTGTGCTCGCTCGCCTCTGGCCCCTCCCAGATGCGGTCCATCTCGGCCGGCGACGGCCGCGGACACCCCGGGTAGTCCAGGGTGTGGCACACGTACAGGTCGCCGCTGTGGATGGCGATCGTCTCGCCGCCGAGGCCCCAGAGCCGCTTGATGTAGTTCTGAGCGGTGTGCTGGACCTGCGGGTCAACCGGGAACTTGAAGACCACGACGTTCCCGCGGTGCGGGTCGGTGAAGTGGTAGAGCGCCTTGTGGACCAGCACCCGGTCGCCGCTGCGGTTGGACGGGTTCTTCGCCTCGGACATGGTGAACTTGGTGCGGCAGTTTGGGCAGGTGGCGCCCGTCACCGGCCGCCGGACGCCGTCCTGCGGGTCCACCTCGTCGGACGAGTTGACCGGGAACTCAAACCCGCACTCGGGGCAGGTGACGAGCTTGTTGTACCCGAGCAGCGTCTCGGCCATCGACCCGGTGGGGATGACGAACGCCTCGACCACGAACAGCTTGAGCATCAGCACCAGGGCGACGACGAACACGATCGTCTCGACCACCTCGCGGACCGAGTCCCGGGGTTGGGCCTTCGGCTTGGTCTTGTCGCCGGGGGCGGTGATCGAGCTGGATTTCTGCGGGACGGTGGCCATTCGAGACTCTCGGTCATCGTAGGTCGGGTCGAGTCTTCGAGGCCCGACATCTTGTCCCCCTCTCCCCTTGGGGGAGAGGGG
>DASSAT010000594.1:0-4681 GCA_035699305.1 Fimbriiglobus sp.
CGGGAGTGGACCAATCGACCGGACCCGAGGGGGCCTGTCCGCGTCAGCTCGGAGCTTGGTCTGGGGGAGTGACACTCCGGTGTCAGTCATCTCGGCCGAACGAATGGGCGGCGTGGCGGATGGGATGGGTGGGGCCGGGCGAAGGCCCGAGACCTCGGATAGTCGAGTGCGGTCCTCGCGTGGTCGGTCGGCGGTGGGAGCGGAGGCCCGGTCGAGAAGCCGGGTGCGGGGGTTTCGTTGTCGTCGTCGGGCGATCTGACCGGACGAAAACCGCCGGCGAAGAGTAAAACCGCGGCACTGGGACTTGACTCCCCCACGGCTTCATAGTCGACCCAGCTCAGCCGTCGCGGCGGCTTTGAGCCGCGGTCGGCTGCAGCGCCTGGATACTGATGAAGGTTCCGGTTTCGATTCCCCGAAGCCCCCGGAGTCTTCGTCATGCGTTACCTTGACTGCACCGCTGCATCGTATGTCGGCGTCGATCTCCACGCAAGAACGCTCTTCGTCTGCGTTCTCGACCACACCGGCACGGTGAAACTCGCCCGCAACCTGCCCGCCAAGCCACTGCCGTTCCTCGCAGCAGTCGAGCCCTTCCGACCCGATCTGCTCGTCGGATGCGAGTGCATGCACTGCTGGTACTGGCTGGCCGACACCTGCCGCGAACACAACATCCCCTTCGCACTCGGACACGCCTTCGGCATCCGCGCCGTCCACACCTCCAAGACCAAATCCGACGCCCACGACGCCGAGGTCATCGCACGCCTCTTGCGCGGCGGCAACTTCCCGCAAGCCTACGCCTACCCCGCCGAGCGTCGCGGACTGCGCGACCTCCTCCGCACCCGACTGCGGCTGGTCCGCCAGCGTGCCGAACTCTACGGACACATCCACACTGTCCGTCGGCAACTCAACCTCGATCCGGTCGGCTCCGACGTGAAGTACAAGTCCAAGCGCGACGCCGCCGCGACCGACATTCCCGACCCGCACACCCGCCGCGGCGTCGAAGCGAGGCTGAACCTGCTGACACCGCTGGACACCGAGATTCGCCGACTCGAACGCGACATCGAAGTCGCCGCCGAAGAGCACTACCCCGCCGAACTCGCCGCACTCCAGACCATCCCCGGTGTCGGCCGCATCATCTCCCTGACCATCCTCCTGGAGATCGACTCCGTCGATCGCTTCGACAGCCGCCAGCAGTTCTGCTCCTACGCGCGACTGATCACGCCCAAGCAGGAGTCGGGCGGCAAGATCGTCGGTGTCGGCAACTCGAAGAGCGGCAACGCCTGGCTGAGGTGGGCCTTCAGCGAGGCCGCGGTCCTCAGCGCCCAGAAGGACGATCGCCTAAAGAAGTGCCTGGCGAAACTCCAGTCCCGGCACGGCAGCGGCCAGGGGCTGTCGATCTTTGCGCACAAGCTGGGGCGGGTGGTGTACCACCTGTTGCGGACGAAGACGGTGTTCGACGTCGAACGCTTCGTCCGCTCTTGAGACCGGGGGATCGGCGAGCTAGCGCCGAACGGGAGCCAGATGCGTCAGCCCGAGTGACACCGCACTCTCAGTGGTGGACTTCGAGTCCGTGTCGTACGGTGGGGGCCGGACCGCGGGCAGCCAGTCGCTTGGATGAGACGCCGATCCCGCCCGCTTACGCGAGTGATACCGGGCTCTCACTCGACGAAGAAGCCCAAAACCGCCACGAGGAGGACGACCGATGTGAGCGACCGCTGGAACGACCCGGCGGCGTCGGAGGACGGAGGAGGGGAAATCGGGCTCGCGGTCTTGCGACCGGTCCCACGAGTGGGCACGGCCGAAGCCGGCCACTCCGTCGAGCTGTGCCACTCGCGTGACACGCTCACCCACTCCCCCGCCCACCGACTGCCGCCGGGGACGAGACCTCGCCGTCTGCCCCGCCTCGTGAGCCGCCGAAAACGGGACGCCCCTTCGGGGGACGAGCCAGCCGCCTTGATTGGCCACGAGCGCGGGAACGCATGAGCATCGGGACCGGCCCCGGATCGAGAAGCCGGGAGCCAGCCGCCCCACTCCGCGTGAGTCGGGCCGCCAGAGTCCGAATCCGTGTTGGGTGCAGCCGCGAGTCGGGCTGACACCTGCGGCACGATCGCCAGAAGCAGACCGCACGAGAGCCTCGTCCCCCCCTTGCGAAGCCACGCCTTTGTTGAAGTCAACAAAAGCGGTGGTTAGGGCGATTTTCTCTCTTGACTCCCAGAACCTTATCCGGGTTCGGCGTCCTGGCGATGCCCCCGCGGGCGGCTCAGTCCCCGGGCGCGATTGCCAAGAAAATGAACGCGAGCAACCCCCACCAGAGCAGCGAAACCACGAACCCGCCGGCCGCCAACGCCAACCCGAGCCCACGTCGGCCGGCTAGCCACTCCCGGGACAGGGCCACGAGGGGCATCAGCGACGACACGGACATGCATCCGACGATGAACCACCAGTGGATGTAGCCATGCTCCCCAGTCTGCTGGAAGCTCTGGGGCAGGTACTCCGCGATCCACCGCCGGAGGTCGCCGACGATGAACGGGTTGCCCAGCAGCGAGGCGGGGACCGACGCGACCGCGAGCCGGCTCACGCGGTCTGCACGCCGGGGGTGGTCTGCGACGGCCGACACCCGGATGCCCTCCGCCGCCGAACTTGTTAGTAGCTTGCGCCGGTGCAAGCTATCCCGGCGGGTGCGAGCCGAGTTAGCCGCGCCAGCCGTCGGCTGGCTAGACTAACGTCCGCACGACCGCTCGTCAAACATTGCGTCCGGCTTCGGGGCAGGCGCGAACCGCCGGACGCTCTCCGCCGCCGAGCGAGGCTTTATTTCGGCGGCCGGCCCGGCTGGACTGGGCCTTCCACCGGCTGCGCCGGCGGCGTCGTCAGGTCGTAGCGCATGACCGTCGCGTCCGACCACTTCTTCAGCTCCTCCCGCCGGCCCATCGCGTCGAGGTACGCCTGGATGGCCGTCTCCTCCTGCGTCTGGCGGTGGGCCAGGACCACCCACACCCGCGGGTACTCGTCGAGCGGGGCGATCTCGACCTGAAACTTCCGCTGGTCCTCGTCCCGGTTCTCGCTGCCGAGGACGACCGCGTCGGCCGGGAACGGGAAGCGCGGCAGGTAGTAGGCGAACGCCGGCACCGCCCCATAGTAGACGTACAGCCTGTCCCCCGGTTGCCAGTGGGCATGGACGTGGGCGATCGCCTCGCGCGCGTCCTCGGCGTGCGGCGGGGTCTTGAGTAGCCAGCGGCACTCGGCCACCGGGGAGACGAACAGCACCGCCACCGTCACGACGCCGCCCCAGCGGACGACCTCACCGAGTCGGGCCGCGATCAGCGCCGCCCCGTAGGCGACCATCAGCACCAGGGCCGGGACGGCGTACAGCAGCAGCCGGCCAGCGAACGGGTACTTGTGGACCGCCGACGCCACCAGCGCCAGCCCCAGCGGCCCGACCAGCGCCACCAGCAGCCGCCAGTCGCGGCGCGCGAGCACCAGGACCGCGAGCAGGAACCCGAGGGCCGCCAGCCCGCCGGTGGCGAACTCGGCCGAGGTCAGCCCGCCCGGCTTGTCGAAGAACTTGAGGAAATGATCGACCACCCAGGCCAGGTCGCCCGGCGAGGTCGGCGGGAACGGCATGAACTTGCCGGCCCAGTAGTCGAGCAGGAACTGGTTGGTCCCGAGCTTGCGCAGGAACAGGGCGTAGCACAGCCCGAAGCTGACCAGCCACGCCGCCACCACGCCGAGCCGGGCCAGGAGCGCCGCGCGGTCCCGGCGGGCGGCGGCGTCGGCCAACGCGGCCGTCCCGACGCCGCCCAGCACGAACGCCGCCGGGTGCGACACCCAGACGGCGACCGCCCCTGCCGCCGCGAACCCGACCAGCCGCCACGGCCCGGCTTCGTCGCGCCAGACCGGCAGCCCGATGAGCGTCAGCAGGATCGCCACGGTGGCGTCCAGCTCGTACTGCTTGAACTCGGCCGCGTAGGCGATCAGGTACGGCGACAGGGCGAACAGGCAGACCGCGATCCTTGCCGCAGCCAACGGCAGCATCCGGTACGCCAGCCGGATGAACGCCGCGAACCCGACCAGCGCCGCGACGAACGACGGCAGCCGCAGGGCCAACTCGCTGCTGCCGAACGCCTTCACGACGGACTTGCAGACCAGCAGGTAGCCGAGCGGCGCCCCCTGGTTGAGGTCGAGCGGCTCGGCCAGCTCGGGCACGGTGCGGTAGACGACGTTCAGGGCGAGGAACGCCTCGTCAATCCACAGCGACTGGTTGCGGGCGTAGCAGAACGTCCGCAGGGCAAGCCCGGCCAATAGGCACGAGACCACCAGCACGATCGGCAGCGCGGCCCGCCACCTCGGGGGGAGGGCCTGGAGTTGGGCGGTGGGCGTTTCGACGACGAAGGGCGATTTCACGGCGACGGGCGAGATCGCTTCGAGGTGGCTGATCCGGTTGGCGTCCGTGGCCTGCTGCATCATGGTCCTCCGCATTCCGTCGCGGGACGGGCGATCGAAAACCGAGGCGGGATGGTAGCAACATGGCGGAGGCGGGGTCAACCCCGCGGCGTAACGTCTCTCGGCGCATACAACATCCGACAACTCCTGGGACCGCGGCCGTCCCGGCCGCTCTTGCTCCGCGCGTCGGGGGCCAGGGGCGGTGGCTGAGCGCCTCGACCCGTGTAGCAAGAGCGGCCGGGAC
>DASSAT010000595.1:0-7073 GCA_035699305.1 Fimbriiglobus sp.
GCCGGTGCTCCAGGCCGACTGGAAGTTGTACCCGCCGATCCAGCCGTCCAGGTCCAGCACCTCCCCGGCGAGGTACAGTCCCGGTGCCCGCCTGCTCTGCATGGTCCGCGAGTCCACCTCGGCGAGGCTCACGCCGCCTGCGGTGACTTCCGCCTTCTCGAAACCGAGCGTCCCCCGCAGCGGCAGCAGCAGCCGCTTGACCAGTGAGACGAGCATTCGCCGGTCGGGTGTGCTCAGCGCCGCCGCCCGGCGGTCCGCCGGCATCCCGGCCAGCGTCAGCAGCCGGTCGCACACCCGCCGCGGCAGCTTCTCGGCGAGGACGACGGCGAGCTGCTTCTTGCCGGACGCGGCCGCCTCCGAGCGCACGAACTCCTCGAAGACGTGCTCCGGCTCCGTCGGCAGCAGGTCCACTTCGAGCGCGAGCGAGGCCGGCGACGGGTGGCCGCTGACGGCCCGGCTGACGTCCAGCGGCGCCGGGCCGGTTAGCCCGAAGTGGGCGAAGAGCATCGACCCGCGACGGGCGGTCAGCGCTTTGCCGTTGTCGGCGACGCGAAGGCTCACGTCCGGCAGAGTGATGCCGCGCAGGTCCGCGACCCAGTCGGCGTCCACGGTCAGCGGCACCAGCGCCGGCCGGGTCGGCACGGTGGTGTGTCCGAAGTTCGCCGCGAAGGTGTAGCCGTCGCCGGTGGTGCCGCACCCGGGGTAGGACCGGCCTCCCGTCGTAACGAGGACGCGCTCGGCCGTCACCTCACGCCGCGGCGTCGAGACGCGAAAACCTCCGTCCGGCAACGGCCGCAGGTCGAGCGCCGGCTCCGCGAGCGACAGGACCGCGCCGCTACGGGTGAGCCGACTGAGCAAGGCGTTGAGCACGTCGAGCGCCCGGTTGCTGACCGGAAAGATTTTGCCCGTCTCCTCGACCTTGGTGGCGACTCCCTCGGCCTCGAAGAACGCGACCGTGTCCCGGACGCCGAACCCGGCAAGGGCCGAGTGCAGGAACTGCCCGTTCCGGCCGAACGCGGCGACGATGCCGCGGCTGTCGCAGTCGTGGGTGATGTTGCAGCGGGTGCCGCCGGACATGAGGATTTTGACGCCCGGTTTGCGGGCCTTCTCCAAGAGCAGCACCCGCCGGCCGCGCTCGGCGGCGTGGATGGCCGCCATCAGCCCGGCCGCCCCGGCGCCGAGAACCACCGCGTCCCAGTCCCAGCCCGCCACGGTTGCCCCCCTCTAATTCTTGTAGGGTGGGTCAAGCCCGGCTCTGCGGGCGCCGACCCACCATGCTCCCCCGGTGGGTCGGCGTTCGAAGACTCGCTAGACCCACCCTACGAAACGACCCGCCGCAGCTTATCCGGCAGCGGCGACTCCAGGTCCACCCGCTTGCCGCTGACCGGGTGGTCGAACGCCAGCCGCCAGGCGTGCAGCCCGAGCCGCCCGACCGGGTTGGTTTCGGCCCCGTACACCTTGTCCCCGACCACCGGACAGCCCAGCCCGGCGAGGTGAACTCGAATCTGGTGCTTGCGGCCCGTCTCCAGCCCGACCTCGACGAGCGAATACGGACCGCGGCTCGCCACCACCCGGTAGCGACTGAGTGCCCGCTTCGCCCCCGGCCCGCCGCCTGCGCGCACCCGCAGGCTGCGGCACTCGACAAGGTCGTTCTCGACCGTCCCCTCGGCCGGCTTGGGCGTACCTTCCACCACGGCGAGGTATGTCTTCGCCACCCCGTCCCAGTTCGCCTGAAGACGGTCCCGGATGGCCGCGCTCCGGGCAAACAGCAGCAGCCCCGAAGTTTCCCGGTCGATCCGGTGAACGACGAAGGGCCGACCCGCGTGCTTCGCCGCAAGGTGGCTGTTCAGCCGGGCGAATGCGGTGTCGGCCTTCTCAGCCTCGGTGGCAACGGCAAGCAGCCCGGACGGCTTGTCGATGACAAGGAGCGCATCGTCCTCGAAGACGATCTTGACCCCGGCCCGCTCCAGTTCGCGGTCGTCAGGCTGGCTCCGGCCGACGGTCACGCGGTCGCCGGGCCGTAGAGGGTGGTCAAACCGGGTGGTCGGCGTGCCGTTGACCGCGACCCGGCCGTCGCGGAGGAGTTCCTTCACCCGGGTCCGGCTCATCGGCCGCAGCACCTCCACGAGCCACGCCAGGAGTGGCCCCTCGGCCGTCGGCGGTGGCAGGGGGTGGGCGGACATCGGCAGGCTCAGGCCATACCGGTTCGATCTCCACCATCCTATCGAGAGCGACTCGTTGGGCTTTGGCGGGTCGAGTAGAATCAACGCTCACGCTCGGTGGAGGATTCACAAGCCCACATGTTGACCATCTATGTCGATGCCGACGCCTGCCCGGTCAAGGAGGAGGTCTACCGGGTCGCCCGGCGGTACGCGATGAGGGCTGTGGTCGTCGCCAACAACCCGCTGTGGGTGCCGGCCGACCCGCTGGTCGAGTTGGTCGTGCGGACCGGGTTCGGGGCGGCCGACGACTGGATCGCGGAACAGTGCGGACCGGGCGACATCGCGATCACCGCCGACATCCCCCTCGCCGCCCGGTGCGTGGCGAAAGGGACGCTCGTCCTCGACCCGAAAGGCCGGCCGTTCACCGAGCGCAACATCGGCGAGGCCGTGGCGATGCGCGACCTGCGCGAGGAACTGCGGCAGGGTGGCGAGATGACCGGCGGGCCGTCCCCGATGACCCCGAAAGACCGGTCCCGGTTCCTCTCGAAGCTCGACGAGGCGGTCAACGCCGTCCGGCGGCTGTACCCGGCGAACCCCGAGCGGTAGCGAGGGGGTGGGCCTTACCCCCTCGCTACCGCTCGGGGTTCGCCCGGAGATTCCGCACAAATCCCGGCCACACGCGAACCTACTGCGTATACTTCCCACTCTGACTTGTGTGGGGCGGTGCGCCGTGGGCGCTAGGTGCCCCGGTCACTTTTAGCACCGTTTCGCTCCCGGTGGTGCGCCCCCGGGACAGAGGGTTTGTTTCGCGTGTCTGACAGTCTGCTCCTGGCCCCGGCCGGCGGGTTCGCCGACCTCGGGCTTGATCCCCGTCTCGTTGACGCCCTGACCGCTCACGGCTACACGGACCCCACCCCGATCCAGCGGGAGGCGATCCCGCCGCTGGTCGAGGGCCGGGACCTCGTCGGCCTCGCGGCCACCGGGACCGGCAAGACGGCCGCGTTCGCGCTGCCGCTGCTCACCCGGCTCGCCGCCGCGGAGGGCCGCGGCAGGCCGTCCGTGCTGATCCTGGTGCCGACCCGGGAGCTGTGCGTCCAGGTCGCCACCGCCGTGAGCCGGTACGGCAAGCCGCTCAAGGTCCGGGTCGTGCCGGTCTACGGCGGGGCCGGGTTCGGCGATCAAGTCCGCGCCCTGCGGCACGGGGCCGACGTCGTCGTCGCCACCCCGGGCCGGGCGCTCGATCACCTCCGCCGCGGCACACTCCCCCTTGGCTCCGTGTCGGCCGTCGTCCTCGACGAGGCCGACGAGATGCTCGACATGGGCTTCGCCGAGGACATTGAGGCGATCCTGCAAGCGACCCCGGCCGAACGGCAGACGATGCTCTTCTCGGCGACCATGCCGCCGCGGATCGCCGCCATCGCCGAGAAGCACCTGACCGACCCGGTGCGGGTCACGGTCGCCAAGGCCCGACCCGCCGCCGGCGAGGCGCCGCGGGTGCGGCAGACGGCGTACCTCGTGTATCCCGACCACAAGACGGCGGCCCTGGCCCGGGTGATCGACTTCGAGGCGCCGACCTCGGCCATCGTCTTCTGCCGCACGCGCCATGAAGCCGACGGCGTCGCCGACGCCCTGGCCGCCCGCGGCCACCGGCCGGACTCGCTGCACGGCGGGCTGTCCCAGGAGCAGCGCGACCGGGTGATGCGCAAGTTCCGCGACGGCGCGACCACGCTGCTCGTCGCCACCGACGTGGCGGCGCGGGGGCTGGACATCTCGCACCTGTCGCACGTCATCAACTACGGCGTCCCGGAGGCCGCCGAGACCTACGTCCATCGCACCGGCCGGGTCGGCCGGGCCGGGCGCGACGGCGTTGCGATCACCCTGGCCGAGCCGCGGGACCGCCACCGGCTGCGGACCGTCGAGCGCGCCACTGGTCAGCGGATCGACCTCGCTCCGGTCCCGACCGTCGCCGAGTTGCGGGCGAAGCGGCTCGACCGCACCCGCGACGCGCTGCGGGAACTGGTCCGTAGCGGCGGGCTGGACGAGTTCCGGTCGGTCGTCGGTTCGTTAACCGCCGAGTTCGACCCGGCGGACGTCGCCCTGGCGGCGGTCGCCTTAGCTGCCCGCGCCGGCCGTGCCGACGATGAGGCCGACATCCCGTCGCCGGACGTGGCCAGGGAGAGGTCCGCCCGGCAGAGCGACCGACCGCGGTTCGGCGGTCGTCGGGACGGGATGGCCCGGGTGTTCGTCGGGGCCGGCCGTGAGGCGGGCATCGACCGGCGCGACCTGGTCGGCGCCATCGAAAGCGAAGTCGGGCTGGGGGCGCGCGACCTTGGTACGATTGTCGTGTCCGAACGGCATTCGGTCGTCGAGGTGCCGGGCGAGTTGGCCGAGCAGGTGATCGACTCCCTTCAGGGGGTCCGCATCCGCGGGCGCAAGGTGGTCGTCCGCCACGACCGCTGGACTGGCGGGCGGCGGTCCGAGTCCCGCGCCGGTTCCGCGTGACCAGCGGAGAGGAATCATGACACGGACCGCATTCGGATGCCTGGCCGCGGTCGCCGCCGCGGCCTTCTCGTTCCCGGTCGGAGCAGACGATCCCGCCAAGCCGGTGCGCGTGCTGATCCGGACCGAGAAGGGCGACATCGAGGTCGAGTTGGACCCGGCCAAGGCGCCGAACACCGTGGCCAACTTCCTCAAGTACGTGGACGGCGGGTTCTATGACGGCGGCCGGTTCCACCGCACCGTCACACCCGATAACCAGCCGGACAACAAGGTGAAGATCGAAGTCATCCAGGCCGGCATCAACCCGGAGAAGGCGAAGGCCGAGTTCCCGCCGATCAAGCTGGAGCGGACGAAGGACACCGGGCTGTCGCACACGGATGGCACGATCTCGATGGCCCGCGATGGGCCGGATACCGCCACCTCCGACTTCTTCATCTGCGTCGGCGACCAGAAGGAGCTGGACTTCGGCGGCAAGCGGAACCCGGACGGTCAGGGGTTCGCCGCGTTCGGCCGGGTGGTCAAGGGGATGGGCGTGGTCAAGGCGATCCAGAAGGCGCCCGCCGACGGCCAGACGCTCAAGCCGCCGGTCAAAATCCTGAAGGTGTTGTGTCTCCGTGGTTAGCTCTTCTGCTTACCGCACCCGGGCCTTGAACTTCACCGTCCCCGACTGCCCCGGCGGGACCGGCCCCGGGATGTCGAACCGCACCACCACCGAGCCGGCCTCGTTCGGCACCGTGGTCACGTTCGCCGGCCGGTCCGATTGCGACGACCCGGGGACGTACTCCAGCCGGCCGCTGAGGCTGTCGCTGAGCACCATCTCCGACACCGGCGACCGCGTCCCGTTGCGGTAGCGAATGGTGAACGTCACCTCGTCGCCGATCTGCACCGGACCGGCCGGCTCGACCTCCTTCGTCACCGTCAGGTCGTTGATGTTGGTGACCTCCTCGGGGCCGACCGCCGTCGAGACCACCCGCACCCCCGAGGCCGACGCCACGATCTCCGGCGCCGACATCCCGATGAACGTGTGCACCCCCTCGACATTGACCAGGATCGCCGACCGCAGCCGGGAGACGAAACCGATCGGCTTGACCCGGGCCGCCACCGCCCCGACTGGCACGCGGCTGACCGCCACCACGCCGCCGGCGGTCTGGACGACCGAGTCCGGCCCGGCGACCACCCGCAGCCCGCCGAGGCCCACGTCCACCCGGCGGATCACGAACCGCGGCACGCAGACGCAGACGGGGTTCGATGTCTTCACGCGCCGCTTGCCGTTGAGGGTGTACTCCAGGGCCACGTCGGTCGGGTTCAGCCCGCCGAGCCGGCCCAGCGGACCGATGCCCAGCCGCGGGCCGGTGTCGCCGCCGTCGGTGAAGCACTCTTCACTCGGGTAGCGAAGCCCCGCGATCGGGTCGTACAGCGGGATGCCGCACCACCGGAACACCGGCGGCACGGCCGGCGCCGGCAGGTGCTCCTCGCCGGGCAGCAGCACCGTCCCGGGGATAACGAACTTCGCCAACTCGTCGGCTTCTGGCTTGCGGTCGCCGAACCGCAGCACCGCGACCAGCCGACCGTTCTCCTCAGCAGCCTTGATCGCCGCGTCCTCGGTCAGGTCCGTGAACTCGATCGGCTCGCCCGGCCGCGTCGGCACCGGCACCGCCTTGGCCGGGTCTTCGAGGTAGATCGCCTTCGTTACCAGCGCGCCGGCCAGCGCCTTGGCGATGTCGTCCCGGTCGATGAAGACCGGGGCCGGGTAGTCCATGTATTTCATGTTGGCTCGCGGCACCAGGCTGCCGCGGACCTCCAACACCGGGTAGAGCGCCTGACCCGGGTAGCCCGGCAGGTCGGTCAGCTCCAGTCGGTAGACGTACCCGGGGCGGAACCCGAACGTGGTCGGCACCGCGTACCGCTTCGCGTCCGGGGCGTCCGGCCGGACCGAGACTTTGACGCCCTCGGGCGCGATCACCTGGGCAGCCAGCACCGGGGCTGGCGGCCCCAGCGGCGGGCACGGCGCCGCGGGCGGGGCGTCCGGCGGCGGGTACGGCAGGCCGGTCTGGAAGTGCGGCGGGATCGGCGCGGCCTGGCACGGCGGGTGACTCGCCGCTAGCGGCAGCAGCAGAAGAAGTGTCGCGTTCATGATCCGGCATCCCTGAATGCTGAGGCGGGTGGCCGACCCGCTCTTCTGTAGGGTGGGTCAAGCCCGGCTCTGCGGGCGCCGACCCACCAAGCGCCCCATCCGAGCCGCGACCGTCAGGGAGCGGTTGGCGCGGACCGCTCCCTGACGGTCGCGGCTCGGATCAGGACCATCGGACCGCTCCCTGACGGTCGCGGCTCGGATCAGGACCATCGGACCGCTCCCTGACGGTCGCGGCTCGGATCAGGACCATCGGACCGCTCCCTGACGGTCGCGGCTCG
>DASSAT010000596.1:0-4033 GCA_035699305.1 Fimbriiglobus sp.
CCCAGCGCGAAGGCCGTTGACCGGACTCGGTACGTCACTCGCTTGCGGAACTACCCCCTCGCTACCGCTCGGGGTTCGCCGGGAATCACACCCACAGCTTCATCTTCGCCTGCAACGCTGGCGGGAGCTTCCGCTCCAGCACCTTACGCACCTCCGACGGGTGGTAGCGGGTGCTGAAGTGGCCGGCGATGATGACCTCGTTCTTGAAGCGGTCGGCCCGCTCCAGAAAGTCGTCCAGGTGCATGTGCCCGAACTTGTGAATCTTGTCCCGCCGGTGCGCCGCCCGGATGAAGCTTAGCTCGGTGATGAGTATCTTCGCCTCATACGCCGCCGGGCAGGCGTCCAGGCCGGCCGGGGAGGTGTCGCCGGTGTAGGCCACCAGCGGCAGGCGCACCTCCCGCGTCACCGCGGTGCCGGAGAGCCGGAGGTCGCGGATCCGCTCGCCGGGCAAGCCCTGGAACTCCTCCTTGAGCTTGTTCCGCCGCTCCCAGACGACGTACCCCCGGCTCGGGATCGTGTGCGCCGTCGCCCACACCGTTACGACGTGGTCGCGGGACAGCTCGACCTCCTGACCCGGCTCGACGCCGACCAGCTCGCAGTGCTGCCGGCCGCGGTCGAGCCGCTGCATCACCAGCAGCAGCTTCTTCACGTCCTCCACGCACTCGGCCGGGAGGTAGATCGTCGGCGGTCCCATCTTCATCATCCGCCGGCGGGCGACGTACACCGGCAGCGCCGCGACGTGGTCCAGATGGGTGTGCGTCACGAACCAGGTCGGAGTGCCCATGAAGTCCCACGGCTGGCCGCCCAGGTCGAACCCGAGCTTCAGCTCCGGCACCCTCCAGTAGGTCTGGACCGCCGCCCGCGAGTACCCCTCGACGGTCAGCCCGCCGTGGGTCAGCGACAGGTATGGGGCGTTATCGACGGGTCGCTCGGTCATGGGGTCCAACCGTAGGTGCGGGCCATACCGTCAGGACGGCCGGTCGGGCCGGCGGGTTCGACGGAGCCGGGAATCTCTCGCGCAAGCCGTGTCTGCCGGCCGATATCAATGACGGACTCCGACGGGTTCATCGTGCGGCGGCGGGCGGGCCGCGTCAACCGGCCGACTGCAAGCCCGGCTTGACAGGAACGCCCGACTTGGCCATCTTTCCGCCCGCGGCGGATCGTGTACGAGGTGGACCGAACATGGCTGGAACGCGGCTCGGACGGGTGCTGGTGGGCGCGGCGGCACTGGGCGTCGGTCTTTCGACCGGGTGTTCGAGCCTGTCGAACACGGCGACCGGCGCCGGCATCGGCGGGGCGCTTGGGGCTGGCCTGGGGACCGTGGTCGGGGCGGCGACCGGCAACCCCCGCACCGGAGCCGTCGCCGGCGGGTTGCTCGGCGCCGGCATCGGCGGGGCGGCCGGCGCCTCCGAGGACGCCCGGGAGCGGCAAGAGAACCGCGTGATCCAGGCGGAAGCCGCGGCGAATCAAGCCGCCACAGCGTCGCAGATGCAGCTGGGCGACGTGATCCAGATGGCCAACGGCCAGCCGCCGGTCGGCGATGAGGTCATCATCAACCAGCTGCGCAGCACCGGCTCGACGTTCCAGCTCACCACCAGCGACATCACCTACCTGAAGCAGAACAACGTCTCCGACCGGGTCATCAACGAGATGATCAGCGCCCGGCCGCGGGTCGGGATCGCCGGCCCGCGGGCGCGGACGGTGGTGATCCGGGAGCCGATCCCGGGGCCGGTGGTCGTGTACGAGCGGCCCTGGGGCTGGTATCCGCGGCCGTATTACTATGCTGCTCCGCCGCCGGTGGTCGGGTTCGGGTTCCACTTCCGCAGGTAATGTAGTAGGCACACTCCGTGTGCCGTCGGACGAAGAACGGCACACGGAGTGTGCCTACTACGCTGGGGGCCGTCCGGCCCCCGGTTTCGTTTTCCTCCGCGACTCGCCCCGCCTACACTGGGGTTTGATTCTCCGCCGACGCTGCCCGCCCGGTCCCATTTCCCGTGGAGTCCCGCCGATGCCGCACCTGCCCGTCGTGCTCGCCGCGCTGTGCCTGGCGCCCGCCGCCGAGCTGAAGGTCAAGCCGACCGACTGGCCGCAGTTCCGCGGCCCCAACCGCGACGGCTTCTCGCCGGAGACGGGGCTGCTCAAGAAGTGGCCCGCGAACGGCCCGCCGAAGGTGTGGACGGCGACCGGACGGGGTGCGGGGTACGGCTCGGTGAGCGTCGCCGGCGGGATGATCTTCGGGACCGGCAAGACGGACGGCCGGGAGTGCATCTGGGCGCTGGACGAGGCGACCGGCAAGCCGAAGTGGGCGACACCGTTCACCACCTCGGAGAGGGCCGAGCGCGGGGACGGCCCCCGGAGCACGCCGACCTATGCCGCCAGCAAGGTGTACGCGGTCGGCAGCGACGGCACCCTCGCTTGTGCCGACGCCACCACCGGCAAGCTCCTCTGGAGTAAGAGCTACACGAAGGACTTCGGCGGCACCGTCCAGACCTGGGGTTACTGCGAGTCGGTGCTGGTGGACGACGGCAAGGTGATCGGCACGCCCTGCTCCGCGTCGGCGGCGATGGTCGCCCTGAACGCCGACACCGGCGCGGTGATCTGGAAGACGGCGGTCGCCCGGCCCGGCGATGCTGGCGGGTACTCCTCCGCGGTCAAGGCCGAGGTCGGCGGCGTACCGATGTACATCAACCTGCTGGGGCGGTCCGGCGGCGTGGTGGGCGTCCACGCCGAGACCGGCAAGCTGCTCTGGCAGTACACCAAGGTGATGAACGGGACCGCCAACATCCCCAGCCCGGTCGTGAAGGGTGATTTGGTGTTCACCGCGACCGGGTACGGGGCCGGGGCGGCACTGTTGCAAATGGTCCCGGCGGGCGGCACCGTCACGGTCAAGGAACTGAAGCGGCACTCCGGCGGCGAGTTGCAGAACCACCACGGCGGCATGGTGCCGGTCGGAGACTACCTCTACCTCGGCAGCCAGCACAACAAGGGGTTCCCGGCGTGCGTCGAGTTCAAGACCGGTGAGATCAAGTGGGCACAAGAGCGGGGCGCCGGCCGCGGCGACGGCTCCGCGGCGACCGCGGCGGCCGACGGGATGCTCTACTTCCGCTACCAGAACGGGGTGATGGCCCTCATCAAGGCGGACCCGGAGCAGTTCGAGTTGGTGTCGTCGTTCCAGCTGCCGGAGCGGAGCCGGTCCCCGAGTTGGCCGCACCCCTCGATCGCCAATGGCAAGCTCTACGTCCGCGACCAGGACAAGCTGCTGTGTTTCGATATCAAGGCGCGGTAGCCCTGCAAGCCCGGCCATTGCAACGGCCGGGCTTCGACCTTCGCCTTGCATCATCTCCCGGCTTGGCTATAGTCCGCAGGCTGACCCCCTCATGCTTCGGACATCGACCATGACCGTGCCGGCCCGCGCCGCGGGCTTCGACAAGCTGGCCTTCGCCCGCCGGGTGCTCCAGGCGGAAGCGGCGTCGTTGCAGGTCGTCGCTGGCCGGCTCGACGGCACGTTCGAGGCGCTGGTGGACGCCCTCTTCCGCTGCCGCGGGCGGGTAGCCGTCGCCGGCATTGGCAAGTCCGCCGATGTCGGACAGAAACTCGTGGGCACCCTGAACTCCACCGGCACCCGGGCCTACCTGCTCGACGCCACCCGCGCCGTCCACGGCGACCTCGGCATGGTCCACCCGGACGACGCCGCCCTGCTCCTCTCCCACAGCGGCGAGAGCGAGGAACTGCTGCGCCTGCTCTCCCCGCTGCGGGGACTCGCATCCAAGCTGCTCGCCCTGACCGGCAGCGGCGCCAGCACCCTGGCCCGCGCAGCCGACGCGGCCGTCGTCTACGGCCCGATCACCGAGGCGTGCCCGCTGAGCCTCGCCCCGAGCACCAGCACGACCGTCATGCTCGCGCTGGGCGACGCGATCGCGTTCACCCTCAGTGAATTGCGGCAGTTCACCGCCGAGCAGTTCGCCGCCTTCCACCCGGCCGGCAGCCTCGGGCGCAAGCTGGCCACCGTCGAGGCGTACATGCGGCGGGGCGC
>DASSAT010000597.1:0-8994 GCA_035699305.1 Fimbriiglobus sp.
ACCCTCCCCCCCAAGGGGGGAGGGAACAAGGTGACTCGCCACCCACCTGCGTCGTGCTGGAGTGGCCGCGCGACGTTCTGTACCGCCGGATTGAGGCCCGGGTAGACGGCATGCTCGCGGCCGGCTGGCTCGACGAGGTGCGTCGGCTCCGCGAGCTGCCGCTCGGCAAGGAGGCGTCGCAGGCGCTGGGCTACCGGGAGTTGAGGGAATACCTCGACAGCGCGTGCGATTGGGACACAACCATTGCCCGAATCAAAACCCGTACCCGGCAGTTCGCCAAGCGTCAGCTGACGTGGTTCCGAAGTTTGCCCGGGTGTCGTTCATGCCCGGCCGGATCGCCCGGCACCCCAGACCGTGTATGGGATCACTGGACGAATTTAAGATCAAATTCTTTGCCGGTTCAATCTTGATCCTTCGCCGGAAGTGTCGGAAAATTCCCTTTGTAGTGCGGGAAACTGCGTTACGGGTCAAACCCTGCCAGCGCTATTGTGCTATAGCAGATGTACCCGGAGCCGTGAGCGTCCCCACTCGGCCCGCCCAGCCGAACCCCCGGATGGATTTCGATGCGTACCGTCACATTCCTGGTCCTCGAAGGCGTCGATAAGGGCCGGGTGTTTCGCGACCTGACGATCCCGGTAACGATCGGCCGGGAGGAGGGGAACGCCCTCCGCCTTAACGACGAGCGGGTCAGCCGGTATCACGCCAAGGTGCAGGCCGAGGAGGGGGATGTCATCCTGACCGACCTGGACAGCACCAACGGCACCCGGGTGAACGGGACGGCGGTGCAGATCCGCCGGCTGCGGCCCGGCGACCAGCTGTCGATCGGCCGGACGATGCTGCTGTTCGGGACGATGGAGGAGATCGAGAGCCGGCGCAACGGCGCCCAGGGCGCCCCGGCGGCGCACGGCGGGGCACAGACGGTCCGGGCGGACGAACTGGCGCAGGCGTCGGGCCGGGTGCAAGTGGCGGCGGCGAGCAAGAAACCCGAGCCGGTCGTCCCGGCCGACTGGAGCGCTCGGGACGAGGACATCCCGCCGCTGCCGGTGAAGCTGAGCGGGTCGCAGGCGGCGCGGCTGGCGGAGGTGTTCGACTACCTGCACCGGGGGATCACCTCGGCGGTGGAGAACATCGACGCCAACGAGGAGGGGACGGAGGTGCGGCTGGGGTTCTCCGAGTGGCAGACGGTCCAGGCGGTGCAGATGCTCCTGGCCCGCTACGGCCGCATGGTCGCCGAGCCGGAACCGCACAGCTGAGTGACAACGGAACACCGACGGCCCCGGGGCGTGAAGCCGACCCGGGGCCGTGTGCTTTTCGTAGGTCGGGTCGAGTCTTCGAGGCCCGACGGGGCGTCTGAAAGACAGGGCCGCGGATGACGCGGGTCTTCGAGCGCGGATGACGACGCGGATAAAGAAGCAGAGATAAGAAGCCGGAATCGTCCTGGTTCTTTGTCTGTAATCCTGTCTTTCTATCCGCGTCGTCATCCGCGCTCGAAGACCCGCGTCATCCGCGGCCCGCCTTTATTCAGGCTCCCCACCACACTTCCCCTTCCTCCGGCCACGGCTTCAACGGTATAACGGCACCTGCCTCGTCTTGTCCATTTGTCCACCGGGAACCCGACGCGATGGCCGACCGCCCGTTCGCTCACCTGCACCTGCACACCCACTACAGCCTCCTCGACGGGGCCAACCGCATCCCCGCGCTGGTCCAGCAGGTCCGAAAGCTCGGCATGTCCGCCGTCGCCGTCACCGACCACGGCAACCTCTACGGCGCCGTCGAGTTCTACAAGGAGTGCAAGACCGCCGGCCTCAACCCGGTCATCGGCTACGAGGCATACCTCGCCCCCGGCGACCGCCGCGAGAAGAAGGGCGGCGTTCAAAAAGAGGCGTACACGCACCTGACGCTCCTCGCCAAGAACACCGCCGGGTTCAAGAACCTCATCAAGCTCTCGTCGATCGCCTTCCTCGAAGGCTTCTACTACAACCCGCGGATCGACCGCGAGATACTGGAGGCGCACAGCGAGGGGCTGATCTGCCTGAGCGGCTGCCTGGCCGGCGAGTTCAACCAGTACATCCTCAAGGACCAGCCGAAGGAGGCGGAGAAACTGGCGAAGTGGTTCCACAAGGTCTTCAAGAACGACTTCTACATCGAGATTCAGAACAACGGCATCGACCTGCAAGACCTGTGTACGCCGGTGGCGGCGGAGATCGCCGACAAGCTCGGGGTGCCGCTGGTGGCGACCGCGGACGCGCACTACCTCTGCCAGGAGGACGCCGAGGCGCACGACGTTCTCTTTTGCATCAACACCGGCAAGAAGCGCGACCCGCGCAAGAAGCAGTACCCCGAAGGGAGCCTGCCGAACCCGTACTACGTCCGCAGTCCGCGGGACATGTACCGGCTCTTCCCCGACTACGCGGACGCGGTCGCGCGCAGCCAGGAGATCGCCGACCAGGTCGATATTCGCATCGACCTCCAGACGCGGCACTTCCCCGTCTTCACCCCGCCGAAGGGGCTGACCGCCGAGAAGTACCTGCGCAAGCTCTGCGAAAAGGGCGTGAAGGAGCGCTACGGCGACGACCCGCGGCCGGGCGTGCGGGAGCGGCTGAATCACGAGCTGGACATCATCTGCCGGATGGGCTTCGCCGGGTACTTCCTGATCGTCTGGGACTTCGTACGGTTTGCCCGGGAGCAGGGCATCCCGTGCAGCGCCCGCGGCTCCGGCTGCGGCGCGGTGGTCAGCTACGCCCTGTATCTGAGCCACGTCGATCCGCTGGACTACGACCTGCTCTTCGAGCGGTTCCTCGACCCCAACCGCAACGAGGCGCCGGACATCGACATCGACTTCTGCCAGGACCGCCGCGAGGAGGTGATCCAGTACGTCAAGCAGAAGTATGGCACCGAGAGTGTCGCCCAGATCGGCACGTTCGGCACGCTGGCGGCGAAGGCGGCGCTCAAGGACGTCGGCCGGGTGCTGGACATCCCGCTGGAGCGGGTCAACGCCATGTGCAAGCTGGTCCCGATGCAGGGGGCCATCGCCAAGGGGCTCGACGACGCGATCAAGGAGTCGCCGGACTTCCGCCGGGAGTACGAGTCGGACCCGGCGGTCAAGCAGTGGGTGGACATCGCCCGGAAGCTGGAGGGGACCAACCGCAACGTCGGCACACACGCGGCCGGGGTGGTGATCGCCAACGGGCCGATCACCGACTACGTCCCGGTGCAGCGGGCGACCCGCAAGGGGGACGATGGCGAGCGGCCCAACGGCGAGACGGTGGTGACGACACAGTGGGAGATGGGGGTCATCGAGAAGGTCGGCCTGCTGAAGATAGACTTCCTGGGGCTGCGGACGCTGACCCTGATCGAGAACGCGCTGCGGCTCATCAAGCGGACGCGGGGCGTCGAGTTCGACGTACAGAAACTGCCGCTGGACGACTCGAAGGTGTACGAGTTGTTGCAGCGCGGCGACGCGAAGGGGGTGTTCCAGTTCGAGTCCGACGGCATCCGCGAACTCTTGAAGCGGATGAAGCCGGACAACATCCGGGACATCGTGGCGTGCACGGCGCTGTACCGCCCCGGCCCCTTGGAAGGCGGGATGGTGGACGAGTACATCGAGTGCAAGCACGGCCGCCGCAAGCCGAGCTACCCGCACCCGGTCATGGAGGAGGTGCTGGGCGAGACGTACGCCGTGATGGTCTACCAGGAGCAGGTCATGCGCATCCTCAACCGGCTCGGCGGCATCGAGCTGTCCAGCGCGTACGCCTGCATTAAAGCGATCAGCAAGAAGAAGGCGGATGTCATCGACGCCCGCCGGGCGGAGTTCGTCCGGGGGGCGCGGGAACGCGGGCTGGCCGAGGAGAAGGCCGAGGAGATTTTCGATCTGATCGTGAAGTTCGGGGGGTACGGGTTCAACAAGGCCCACAGCGCCGCCTACGCCCACGTCACCTACCACACCGCGTACCTGAAGGCGTACTACCCGGCCGAGTTCATGGCGGCGCTGTTGTCGTCGGAGATCGACGACGGCAACAAGCGCGACATGCTCGTCGATCACATCATCGACGCCCGCAAGACGAGGGTGGACGTACTGCCGCCGGACGTCAACAAGGGGCAGCCCGACTTCGACGTGGTGGACGGCAAGATCGTCTTCGGGCTGACCGCCATCAAGGGGCTGGGCCGCGGCGCGGCGGAAGAGATCGTCCGCGCGCGCAACGACGGCGGCGCCTTCCAGGACCTGTTCGACTTCTGCGAGCGGGTGGACACCCGGACCGTGCAGAAGGCGGCGATCGAACGGCTCATCAACGCTGGGGCGATGGACGGGTTCAAGAAGGCGCGCCGGGCGATGCTGCTGGCACTGCCGCGGGCGGTCCAGGCCGCCGAGGACAAGGCGGCCGACCGCCGCCGCGGCCAGAAGAGTCTGCTCGACATGTTCGCCGGCGACCCGGACGTTGCCGGCGATCGGTCGGCGCTCGGCGAGGGGGTGCCGGACGCCGACGAGTGGCCGGAGCTGGAGAAGCTCAAGTACGAGAAGGAGGCGCTGGACTTCTACATCTCCAGCCACCCGCTCGCCCAGTTCGACGCGCAACTGCGCCGCTACCGCACCCACGACGCCGCCCAGGTGGCCCGGGTCAACCCCGGCACCGAGGTCCGGCTCGGCGGCATGGTCGCCGGGTTCGACACCCGCGTCATCAAGGCTGGCCGCAACCAGGGATCGCGGTTCGCCCTGTTCCACTGCGAGGACTTCACCGGCCGGGTCAAGTGCGTGCTCTGGTCCGACCAGTTCGCCCGGTTCAAGGATGATGTGGCCGAGGACAAGGTGCTGCTCTTCGAGGGGAAGGTCGAGTGGCGGCAGGGGTCGAGCGAGCCGGACGTGATTGTCGAGCGGGTGATGACCCTGGACCAGGCCAAGACCGAGTTGACCCGGGAGATGGTGATCCGCCTGCCCTACGGCGACGACGACGAGACGCTCGGCAAGATCGACCGGCTGCGGGCGCTGTTGCCGAACTACCGCGGGTCGTGTCCGGTGTGGCTGCTAGTCCGGGACGGGGCCGGGCGGATGGCCCGGATGAAGCTGGCCAGCGACTACTGGGTCAACCCGGCGACGCTGAAGATGGAGGAACTCGACCGGTTCCTGGGGCCGGGTGCGGCTCTGTTCAACGGCCGCTAAATGTGGCCGAAGTCATGATCCGGCCCACTCCATAAATGAACCGAACCCCGCGGCTTTCACCACGGGGTTCGGTTGGGTGTCGGCTTCCGGTCACGCCCCGGCGGGCGCGGGGGCCAGCGCCGGGGCGGCGGTCGGCCGCTCCTTCTTCGGCCTCGTTTCCCCCTCCTTGAGCAACTCGATGATCGCCTGTTCGCCGGCGTCGCCGAGGCGGCGCTGGTGCAGCTTCAGGATGCGGGTGTACCCGCCCGGCCGGTCCTTGTACCGCGGGCCGATGTCGTGGATCAGCTTCTTGAGCACCGTATCGTTGACCTGGGCCAGGTCGCCGTTCTTCTCGTAGACGCCGGTCCCGTGCACCGGGCCGAGCCGGCTGACCGCCTGCCGGATGTAGTGCAGCGCCTTGGCCTTCCCTTCCGCCGAGCCGTCGGCGGCCAGCGACGCCTTCTTCGCCAGGGTGATTAGCCGCTCGACGAACGGCCGTAGCGCTTTGGCCTTCGGGGTGGTGGTGGTGATCCGCTCGTGGGTGATGAGCGCCCGGCTCAGGTTGCGGAAGAGCGAAAGCCGGTGGGTGGCGTTGCGGCCGAGCTTGCGGCCGGCCTTGCGGTGACGCATGGCGTACCTCGTGGCGTGAGTGTGACACCACCCCGTGCCAAGGAAGGTGGTGCTTGGAAGCCCGGCGATTGCCATCACCGGGCTTGGGCGTGTTAGCGGCGCTGCGGGACCTTCATCCCCAGGTGCAGGCCGCGCTCCTGGAGCTTGCCCTTCACTTCCTTGAGCGTCGTCTCGCCGAAGTTGCGGACCTCCAACAACTCGTCGTCGCTGCGGATCACCAGGTCGCGGACGGTGGTGATCCCCTCCGACTCCAGGCAGTTCGTCGCCCGGACCGACAGCTCCAGCTCGGCCAGGCTCATGTTCAGCTTGCGTTCCAGTTCCAGGTCCACCCCGCCGCCGGCCGCCGCCCCGATCTCGATCGGCTCGTCCAGCGGCACCTCCGGCCCCGGCTCCGCGTACTGGATGAACGGGTTGAGGTGCTTGCGGAGGATCTTCGCCGCCTCGACCAGCGCCATCTGCGGGTTGACCGTGCCGTTGGTCCAGATCTCCATCACCAGCCGGTCGTAGTTGGTCCGCTGGCCGACCCGCGTCTCCTCGATGTCGTACTTGACCCGCACGACCGGGGAGAAGCTGCTGTCCACCGGGATGACGCCGATCTCGCGCTCCTTGCCGGCGTTCTCCTCGGCGGTGCGGTAGCCGCGGCCGCTCTCGACGGTCATCTCCAGCACGAACGGCACGTCGGCCGTCATGGTGGCGATGTGGTGCTCGGGGTTGATGATCTGCACCGTCTCGTCGTGCTGGATGTCGGCGGCGCGGACCTCGCCGGCCCCGTGCTTGTCGATGCGGATCGTCTTGGGCTGGTCGGACGTGTTCTTCACGACCAGCGACTTGATGTTCAGGATGATGTCCGTGATGTCCTCGACGACGCCGGGGATGGTGCTGACCTCGTGCTGCACCCCCTGGATGATCACCCGGGTGACGGCCGACCCTTCGAGACTGGAGAGCAGGATGCGCCGCAGGCTGTTGCCGACGGTCATCCCGAACCCGCGCTCGAACGGCTCGGCGTGGAACTTCCCGTAGGTGTCGGTGAGGGTGGACCGATCGGACGCCACCCGGCTGGGCAACTCCAGCCCACGCCAACGGATACGCATAATTCGACCTCCGTACCCGCCGCCATCAGCTTTCCGCCGTCGGCCCGGCCCCGCGACCGGCCGGGGGATCGACGGCCCAGCAAGAGGGCGGCGGTCAGGACATCAGGAACACTCCCCCCGGCCTCGCGATGTCGAGGGAAATCCCAAATTCCAAGCACCAAATCCCAAAAAGACATTGGGGTTTGGGATTTGGTGCTTGGAATTTACCCGCGTCAGCGGGTAGCGATTTCGATGATGAGCTGCTCGCGGATCTCGCTGATCCGGGGGTCCACGTCCTGCCGGGTCGGCAGGCGCGTCATCCGCCCCTCCAGCTCCTCGTTGTTGGTAATCATCAGGAAGTCGGGCACCTGCGGAGACATCTGTTGCAGCGCCAGCCGGGCCAGTTGCTGGCTTCGCGGCCGGGCCTTCACCTTCACCGTGTCGCCGGGCTTGACCAGCATGCTCGGGATGTCGCACTTGCGGCCGTTGACGGTGACGTGGCCGTGCGCCACCATCTGCCGGGCCTGGTTGCGGTTCGGGGCGAACCCGAGCCGGTGCACGACATTATCCAGTCGCCGCTCCAGGATCGAGAGCAACTGCTCGCCGGTGTTGGTGCTGGATCGGCCGGCGACCTCGAAGTACCGGCGGAACTGGGTCTCCAGCACGCCGTAGAACCACTTCAGCCGCTGCTTCTCGCGGAGCCGGATGCCGTACTCGGAGGTCTTCGACCGCCGGGTGCCGTGCATCCCCGGCGGCGGCGCCTCGCGGTCGATCGGGCATTTCGGGCTGAAGCACCGCGCGCCCTTGAGGTACAGCTTCATCTGCTCGCGGCGGCACCGCTTGCAGACCGAATCGAGATAGCGTCCCATGGGTCTTTCGAGACCTGTGTCAGGGGTCAAGTGTGGGCACATAGTACCCAGTACTGAGTGGAAGTGACCCGTTCGGTCCGTCGCCCCGGCGAACCCCAGAGTCGTGACGGGGACGGTCGCGGAAGAACGTCGTGGCCGGCAGCCCGTTCGAGCGCCGGCCACAGGTCAACATCCACTCGAACCAATGTAGTCCGCTCGCGGAGCGAGCGGTCTTCGCCATCCGCTCGCGGAGCGAGCGGACTACATTAGACGCGCCGCTTCTTCGGCGGGCGGCAGCCGTTGTGCGGCAAGGGCGTGACGTCCTCGATGGCCTTGACGTTAAGCCCGTTGGCCTGGAGCGCCGTGACGGCCGACTCGCGGCCGGCCCCGGGGCCTTTGACCCGCACCTCGACTTCCTTGACGCCGAACTTCGCGGCCTTGCCGGCGCACTCCTCGGCGGCCCGCTGCGCCGCGAACGGGGTGCTCTTGCGGCTGCCCTTGAACCCGACCGTCCCGGCCGACGCGGCGCACAGGGTATCGCCGTTGGTGTCGGTGATGGTGACGATCGTGTTGTTGAACGTCGATTGCACGTGGGCGATCCCACGGCTGACGTTGCGGCGCTGCTTCTTCTTCTTGCTTTTGGCCATGGGAACAGGGGCCAGGGGTTAGGGGCATGGGGCAAGGGTAGAACTGGGGTTGGGGTTCGTTCTCGCCCCTTGCCCCACGCCCCTTGCCCCTGTTCAGGTTACTTGTCTTTCACGCCCTTCTTGCCGGCGACGGTCTTGCGCGGCCCCTTGCGGGTACGGGCGTTGGTCTTGGACCGCTGGCCGCGGACCGGCAGGTTCTTGCGGTGCCGCTCGCCGCGGTACGCCTTGATCTCTTTAAGCCGCTGGATGTTGCCGGCCTCGAACCGCCGCAGGGCGCCCTCGACCGTGTAGTCGCGGTCGATGACGGTCGCCAGTCGGGAGACCTCGTCGTCGTTGAGGTCGCTGGCGCGGCGCTGCGGGTCGATGCCGACCTTCTCGCATACCTCCAGCGCCGTCGTCGGCCCGATCCCCTTGAGGTAGCGCAGGGAGATGTGGGTCGGCTTGTTCGGCGGGATGTCCACGCCTTGGATACGGGGCATACGTCACCGGCTCCCTTAACCCTGCCGCTGCTTGTGCCGCGGATCCTCGCAAATGATCCGCACCACGCCCTTGCGGCGGATCAGCTTGCACTTCTCGCACATCCGCTTGATGCTCGACCGGACCTTCATGGGTCCACCCTCATAACCGCTACTGCCGCCAGGTCGGGTAAACTTTCAGGATAGCGG
>DASSAT010000598.1:0-12571 GCA_035699305.1 Fimbriiglobus sp.
GGCGGATCGGGGGCCTCCGGCAACATGCCAGGGCGCCGGCCGTGCGGAGCAAGAGCGGCCGGGACGGCCGCGGTCCCAGGGGGTAGGATATCCCCGTCCCGCTCTCCGAGGGCATTTCCCATGTTCGATCTGGACCAGGTACAGGCGGCGATCCGCGACGAGAAGCTCGACGGCTGGCTGCTCTACGACTTCCGCGGCCTGAACGTGCTGGCCGCCCGGGTCGCCGGCACCGCCGAGGGGCACCGCACCCGGCGCTGGTTCTACTACGTCCCCGCCGAGGGCGAGCCGAAGAAGTTGGTCCACCGCATCGAGCAATCCTCCCTCGACCACCTGCCAGGGTCGGACAAGACCGTCTACCTGAAGTGGCAGGAGTTGGAGGCCGGGGTCGGTCGTCTCGTAGCCGGGGCGAAGCGCGTGGCGATGGAGTACTCGCCACGCAACGGCAACCCCTACGTCTCCCGGGTGGACGCCGGCACGGTCGAACTAGTGCGGTCCTTCGGCGTCGAGGTGGTATCGTCCGGCGACCTGATCCAGCAGTTCGAGGCGACCTGGGACGACGGCCAGTGGGCGATGCACCAGGAGGCCGCCAAGCACACCGACGCCGCTTACGGCGTGGCGTGGGCGTTCATCGCCGAGGCGGTCCGCACGCAGGGGGCCACGACCGAGACGGCGGTGCAGGCGCGGATCATGAAACACTTCGCCGACACCGGGATGGTCACGGACCACCCGCCGATCGTCGGCGAGGGGCCGCACTCGGCGGACCCGCACTTCGCCCCGGCGCCCGAGATCGACCGGCGGATCGCCCCCGGCAGCTTCGTGTTGATTGACCTGTGGGCGAAGCTCGACCGGCCGCGGGCGGTGTACTCCGACCTGACGCGGGTCGGCGTCGTCGGCGAGGACGTGCCGGTGAAGGTGAACGAGGTGTTCCACGTTGTCGCCGCGGCGCGGGACGCGGCGATCGACCGGGTGAAGCGGGCGTTCGCGGCCGGCGAGGTGCTGCGCGGCTGGGAGGTGGACGGCGCCGCCCGCGACGTGATCGAGCGGGCGGGGTACGGCCAATACTTCGTCCACCGGACCGGCCACAACATCGGCCAGGAGACGCACGGCAACGGCGCGAACATGGACGGCCTGGAGACGCGGGAGGACCGGCGGGTGATGCGGCGGACGTGCTTCAGCGTCGAGCCGGGGGTCTACCTCCCCGGCGAGTTCGGGGTACGGAGCGAGGTGAACGTCTACGTGGACAAGGACGGCAAGGTCCACGTCACCGGCGGCCCGCTCCAGACCGAGGTCCGGCGGATTCTGGTGTAAGCGCGGCGAACCCGATCACCGCCCTGGGCCTTTCAAAGGTCGGCTGTTGGGTGGCCTCGCCCTCCCAATCGGGGCATAGCCGGCCGGGGTTCACAGTGTCGCCGGTCAGACGTTCGGTGTAGAATCGACGCCGCCGGCTACCACACCCCGGGCTCGCGCATGGTTTACCACTGCCGGGTGGGACAGCCGCTCGGGGACCGGAGCCGGGAACTGTGTAGTTAACTACGTGCGGCGAGGAGGCCGTCGAAGTAGACGATGCGGGAGAGGGTTTCGTCGCCGCGGCGGACGTGGAAGATGCCGGCGCGGAGGACGACCGACCGGCGGGCGTGGCGGCGGAACTCGTTGACCGAGGTCATCGGCTGGTCGTTCAGCTTGGTGATCACGTCGCCGGCCTTCAAGCCGTAGAAGGCCAGGGGGGAGCGCGGGTCGAGCTTGGTGATGCGGACGCCGGCCTTGTCGGCAGCCGCTTCCACCCCAACGTCCGACAACTTGAAGAACCGAACGCCGGTGAACGACAGGTCCGCACCCTCCTTCACCACCGGCTTGCCGGCCGCCGGGTTCGCCGCCCCGACCTTCCCGAGGCGCACCCTGCCGCTGGCGTACAGATACGTCTGGGATCCCCCGTGCAGGCCTCCGGCCGTGATGTCGCCGCCCGCGCAGAGGAGCGCCCTCCCCACCCCCGTCGGCTCCTTGGCCCGGATGGACCCGCGCGCAATGATAACCGAGCCATCGAGCGAAATGTTTCCGCCCCCCGGTTGGGGGCGCAACTCCACGTCGCCGTCGGCGATCAAGAGCGAGGTGTACAGGAACCGGGTGGACATCTCCACGCTGTTGTTGACGGCGAGGGTCGCGTCGTACCACCCGCGGCTGCGACGGTTAGTCTCCGTCAGCCGGTCGCCCACCAGGCACACCCACTTGCTCTTGTGTTGGGAGACCTCCGTCGAGAACGTCAGGGAGTGGGCGAACACCCGGCCGATCGTCTCGCCCGGGAGTTCACCGCTCGATACCCGGCGGAACCCCACACCCTTCGAAAAGAGTTCATAGGTGTCGTAGTGGGAGATAGCGGCGTCTAACAAGAGATCCAATCGGGGCCCAAGCTTCCGCTCGTTCAAGTTCGAGCGGACCGTCCGGACGACTACCGGTGCCTTACATGTCGTGGTCGAACCACCTGAACCCCGAGGCCTCGACCATCAAGAAACGGCAAGAGTCCCCCGCCCGGTCCCGATCACCGACGGCGGCAAGCCGATCCCCGCGCTGTTCTGAGGACACACCTCGTCACCCAGCCTGGCCCGGCCCCGTCACATCATCATCACGTTGATCTGTCGCTGCGTATACGCCGCCACGCGAGTTTTGCCACTGCCGAAACGACAGCCCATTTTCAGGTCGGGTAGATGGCAGGCTCAGATTCTATGGCAATCCTCAGGCATTCTAGAGAACAGAGAGGATAATTCAGTCTAGAGCCATAGGGGGAATATCGATCCCCACCAACTCAACACGAGCTCGCCCATGCTCATCAGTGCTTCCGGGTTTCCGTCTACACGCCGTCGCGGCACCGTGCTGATCCTGTTCGCGGTGTTCCTGACCGCGCTGATCGGCATGGTGGCGTTCGCCATCGACGTCGGGTACATCGCCCTCGTCAAGACGAAGCTCCAGACGACCGCCGACGCCGGCGCCCTCGCCGGCGCGGGCAAGATGTACATCCTGCCGGGCCAGCCGCCGGTCGATGAAGCCACGGTGAAGGCGGAGGTGCGGCAGTTCGTCGATCTGAACGTGCCGGGGCTGACCGTCCTGGAGGAGGACATCAAGCTCTGCCGGTACAACCCGTTCGCCGCGGCCGGCAGCCGGCTTTCCTACGACCTGAGCTCCGCGCCGGCCAACGCGGTCCAGGTGACGGTCCGGCGGGACGCGCTGGCGAACAGCCCGCTGGACCTGTTCTTCGCCCCGGTGATCGGCAACCGGCAGGCGTCCGTGGCCGCCACCGCCACCGCCTACATCATGAAGGCGGGCGGGATCGGCGCCGGCTCCCCGCTCCTGCCGTACGCCATGAACGTCAACTACTTCGAAGCGTCCAAGGGCGGCCAGGACTACATCGGGGTGGACGGCTTGGTGATCCCGACCGCCGACGCCTACACGGTCGATAAGACCAACTTTAACGTCTCCCTGCTCCCGGACGGGACGCGGGAGGTGGTGCTCTTTAGCTCCTCCGCGAGCGGCCCGGGGAACTTCGGCACCGTGGACATCGGCGGCGCGGACAACACGACCTCGGGGCTGGTACGGCAGATCTACTCCGGCCCGGACGAGGCGGACTTCGCCGACCCCGCGTTCGCGGCCCAGCTGAACCCCCAGGACGGGGCCTTGTACTCCCCGTTCGTTGCGAACGGCGATACCGGGATGAGCACCTCGGCCAAGTCCGCGCTGACGGACATCATCGGCCAGCCCCGGATCATCCCCCTGTACGGCCCCGCCCCCGGCCCCGACGGCATTACCGGCACCATCGACGACGTCGATGGGCCGAACGGCTCCGACACTGTCATCGACGGCGTCTACGGGACCGGGAACACCGCCTCGTACAACATCGTGAAGTTCGCCGGGGTGGTGATTACGAAGGTGGACTTCGGCGGGAACCCGAAGCGGCTCTGGATCCAGCCGGCGTTCGTTGTGTCCAACAAGGTCACCCCGGCCGGGGGCAGCGGGCCGGTGATGGACGGCGTGTACACGTCGCCGAAGCTGGTCATCCCCTGACCGTCGGCGGGTCCGACCCGCCGACGCTTTCCCGTCCCGGCCGCCGGCGGCCGGGACGGTTTCATTTGCCGGGCTTGTCGTACCCGGCCGGGCCGGTGGGGCGGGGGGTGGGCGGCGGCGGGGTGACACCGGCGGCGCGCATCACCCGATGGATCGCGGCAATCGTGTCGGCGGACGGCTTGAAGTTCCCCGGCCGGAACCCCTCCGCGATCACCAGTGGCGTCCAGCCGTACCTGTCCTTCCGGTTCCAGACGTCGATCTTCGCCCCCTTGTCGGCGAGGAGTTGGACCATCTTCGGCAGGCTCTTGTAGGCGGCGCCGTGCATGGCCGTCTCGCCGTTCTTGTCCACCGCGTTCACGTCGGCGCCGAGGCTCAGCAGGTACTCGACGGCGGCCAGCGCCTCCGGCTCGGTCCCGGCCTCCTCGTCCGGCGCGAGCGTGCCGATGCCGGCGGCGGCCATCAGCGGGGTGCAGCCGTCCTTGTTTGCCCGCAGCGGGTCGGCGCCCAACTCGGCCAGCAGCTTCATGTACGGCAGGTCCGCCGTCTTGGCCGCCAGCAGGAAGGGCGTCGCGCCGGTCATGCCGAGCTTGCCGCGCCCGGACGCCCCCTTCGCCAGCCGCGCGTTCGCGTCGGCGCCGAGGGTCGCCAGCTTCCGGGCGAACTGCAAGCTGGTCAGGTTGCCGGACCCCCGCGGCGGCGGCTGGCCGTCGGCGTCATCGCCGCGGTTGGGCTTGCGGACCCACGTCAGCGCGTGCAGCGGGGTGAACCCGGACCGCTGGTCGTTCGGGTCCGCGCCGGCCTTTACCAGCGCCACGGCCAGCTCGAAGTGCCCGTTCTCGACCGCCAGGAGCAGCGCGCTGACGCCGGTCTTCGGCGCGGTGCCGCCCGCCCTCCGGTCGGCCCGGACGGCCTCGTTCGCGTCCACCCCGGCCTTGAGCAGCACCCGGACGACCTCGATGCGGCCCTCGCGCGCGGCGAAGAGCATGGGGGTGAAGCCGGACTTCAGCCGCGCCCGCACGTCCGCGCCGGCCTTGACGAGCCGTTCGACGACCGCGGCGTGCCCGTCGGCGGCGGCCCACATCAGCGCGGTCTGGCCCTTGCGGTCCTTCGCGTCCACCGCGGCGCCGGCGTCGAGCAGCGCCGTCACCGGGCCGACGCGACCGGTGCGGGCGGCGGTCATCAGCGCGGTCTCACCGCCGCGCAGCGCGGCGTTCGGGTCCGCGCCCGCGGCGAGCAGTGCCCGGACCACCTCCGCGTTGCCGTTCGTACACGCCAACGAGAGCGGCGTGACGCCGTATCGGTTCGCGGCCTTCGCGCTGGCGCCGGCCGCGAGCAGGAGCTTGGCCGCGTCCGTGTCGTCGTGGTACGCAGCCCAGTGCAGCGCGGTCATGCCGTCCACCTGGGCGGCGTTCGCGTCGGCGTGGTCCTTCAGAAGTGTGCGGACGCGCGGCCAGTCGGCCTTCTCGGCCGCGTCGGCGAGCGGCGCGTCGGCCGCGCCGGCCGGCGATCCCCCGAGCAGGCACAGCCCGACTGCCAGCGCGGCGAAGAGCACTCTCATACCGGATCGGATTGATTCGTGACCGCCGGGGTTTGGTTCCCTCCCCCCTTGGGGGGGAGGGTTCCCTTCTTGTCCCCTCCCCCCCAAGGGGGGAGGGAACAAGACGAAAACAAGTCAATCGGATTCGGTGTCAGGTGTTCGTCGCAGCCGGCGCGTCGTCGGGCACGACCGGCTTGGTCGCGTCGATCTTCAGCCAGAACAGCACGCCGATCGCGTAGGCCAGGGCGTACAGGAACAGGTTGATGGTGTACCCCTCGATTAGTCCGGCCTCTCGGGCGGCCTCGATGCTCGTTCCCGCGGCGGCCGCGGCGGCCTCCTGGCTCTCGACCGCCGACTTCATGATCGCCGCCGTCACGAAGATCGTCGTGACCCCGCCGAGGTTGCCGACCATGTTCATGAACCCGGAGACGATCGCCGCGTACCGCCGGCCGATGTCCTGGCAGACCGCCCACGACGGCCCCATCGTCAGGTCGTTGGAGAACCCGGCCAGCGCCACCCCGGCGGCGAACACCCACATGTTGTCGGACACCGCCCCCAGGATCGCCACCCCGTAGCAGGCGGAAGCCCCGGCGTAGCCGATGACCCCGTAAAGCCGCCGGCCCCACTTGCGGTCCCCAGTCCGGCGGACGTGCCGGTCCGTCAGCACCCCGCCGAGCACGCAGCCGAACACCCCGATCAGGAGCGGACCGCCCGCCATGAACGCCATCACGATGCGGTCGCTGAGGGTGTCGCTCGGCCGGCCGAAGTCCCGCTTGAAGAAGTCCGGCAGGAAGTACATGAAGAAGTACCAGCCGTAGTTCGAGCAGACGTACATGCCGCTGACGTACCAGAGGTTGCGGCTGCGGAGGATCGTGCCCCACGGCACCCCCGCGTGCACCGGCGGCGTCCCACGGCCGGCGGCGATCAACTCCTGCTCGTACCGGTTGGTGGCGGGGTGCTCCTCGGGCGTGTTGCGGAACCACAGCGCGAACGCCACACACCAGACCACGCCGACCCCGCCGAAGAGCCAGAACCCCGTCTTCCAGTGCAGCCCGAACACCTCTCGGTCCACCAAGCATAGCCAGATGAGCGGCGTCAGCCCGCCCATGAGCCGGGCCGACATCCACACCGACCCCTGGGCGAACCCGCGCTGCGACAACGGGAACCAGTTGTACAGGGCACGGGCGATGTTCGGGTACGCCCCAGCCTCGCCCATGCCGAACAGGAACCGGATGACGACGAGGGTCGCCAGCCCGGTCGTCCCGACCAGGACCGCGCGACCGACATCGTAGCCGACGACGGTGGTCAGGCAGAAGAAGAACGACCACCACAGGATGATGCGGATGAGCGTCTTCCGCGGCCCGAACGTGTCGCCGAGCCACCCGGTCGGGACCTCGAAGAGGGCGTAGGCGAGCTGGAACGCCCACAGGGCGACCGCCAGGTCCGCGACGGTCTCCAGCCCCAGCGCGGCGCGGATGTCCTCCTGGGCGCTGCCCCAGAACGCCCGGTCGATGTAGGTAATCATCGACAGAGTGCAGAGGAACGCCAGGACGGAGTACCGGACCCGGGTCGGCGTCGGGGGGAAAGAGCCTTGGCCGTTCGGTGGGGTCATGCGCGGCTACGGGGTGCGGGTGTGCGGCTGCGACCGCCACACTGTAGCCGGGGGGGGAGGGGACGGCAACCGTCGGCCTTGCTCCTGGGACCGCGGCCGTCCCGGCCGCCCTTGCCGGACAGGTCGGGGCACTGAGGTGTTGTTCCAGGTTCCCGACCGGTGGAGCAAGAGCGGCCGGGACGGCCGCGGTCCCAGGGGGTCGGCCTCAGCGCGTCGGCTTCGCGGGTCCGACCGGCGTTAGCCGGACCTTCTGCTCGACCAGTTCGAGCTTGTAAGTCACGTCGCCCTTGGCCGGCCATTTCAGCTTCGCCTTGCAGAGTGGCCTGGCGGGGTCGCGGGCGTCGAAGACCTGAACCTGTCGCTCGCCCGCGGCTGTCTGGTGCTCGCGGTACACTTCGCCGGGGAAGAGTTTCACCGTCTTGCCTCGTTTGTGCGACGGTCGGGCGGGGACTTCCTGAACGACGAGGACCGCCTTCGACTCGTTCTTGATGCAAACCCACCCGCACGCGGCGTCCGGTGCGGTGAGGCCGACGCCGCAAACGGCGAAGACGAGGAGGCGGAGGTAAAGCGGGCCGAACATCGCAACACCGTGCGAGAAAGACCATTCCGGCGATTCGCTGGCTGCGGTGGCTCCGCCGCTGGGCAGTCCTTGACATGGAACGCCCGGACGTAATTCGACTTGCGCGTGGTGTGGATGAAGAACGGGCCGCCACGGAGGGCGGCCCCTACGAGCACCGGGTAGGGGCCGCCCTCCGTGGCGGCCCGTAAGACTTATGCGGCCGCCGTCTTCGGCTTGCGCAGGCAAGCCTCGAACTCCTTGACCGCGTTGACGGCGAACGGGATCGCCGGGCCGGACCAGGTGGTCATGTCCACGCCGTAGCCCGCCTCGGCCCCCGCCTGGGCGACGTGCGACAGTAGCGCCCCGACCGTACACAGCTTCCGCGCCGCCAGCTTGGCGTCGTACTCGCGGAGCCGGCGATGCAGCTCCTCGCCGTCGGCCGGCATCGAGCTTTGAGCTTTGAGCTTTGAGCGGTGAGCCGAACCCTGCTCTTCTGGCTCACCGCTCACCGCTCGCCGCTCACCGCTCGACGGCAGCAGCGGCGGCCGGGCGAACTGCTTCTTCACCGGGTCGTAGTCGGCCCACTGTGCCGGGAGCCGGTACAGGTAGCGGCCGACCCCGAACTTGACCGCCGCGCGCTTGAGCGCGTCGCTGAACGCCGCCTTGAGTCGGTCACCGCTGTCGGGCTGCTCGCTGGGCGAGCCGACGTCCATCTTGGTGATCCACTGGTCGCCGAGCTTGAGCGTCAGCTTGCACACCACCGACCCGTCCGGCAGGAGTTGGTACTCGTCCTGCCAGCCCTCGACCCCGAGCACCTCGTCGAGCCGGTCCTGGATAACACGGGCGTCCACGTAGGCCAGCGCCAGCGCCCGGTTGTTCTTGACCGCCTGCGGCTTGAACTTCACCTCGTCGTGGTCGAACGGCCTGGCCAGCGCCGCCGTGATCGCATTGACCCCGGTCGGGGACTCGTGACCCGTCCGGTTCGCCTTCGCAACCATGTTTGTGCTCCTCCGTACCTCACCATTGGGTTGATGAGATTAGTGTACAAAGTTTCACAGATTGGTTGAAGGTCGGTTGGGCCTGGAAGCGTGAAAGAAGCGATGGCACGCGGATGACGCGGATTCCAGCGCGGATAACACGCGGATCAGAAGACAGGATCGAAGAGATCAAACAAGTCTTATCCTGTCTTCGATCTCTTTGGTTCTGATCCGCGTGTTATCCGCGCTGGAATCCGCGTCATCCGCGTGCCATCGCTTCTTTCAGCTCGGCACCTGCCCGACGGTGCCGAGAGCCAGCTTCACGAAGTCGTCCGCGAGCCGTCGCACGGCGTCATCGACCCGCTTACGTCTGGCCTCCCACACCGCGTCCGGGGTGCCGGGCGGAGGAGGGGGGCAACTTCCCTCGATGTACGCCTTCGCCTTCGGCTCGGTGCCGCTGGGGCGGAGGCAAACCTTCCCCTCGATGCCGTCGCCGGCCAGCCGGAAGATCAGGAAGTTGCGCGCGGCCTTGTCCGTGTCCCCCTTGAACGGCCCCATCCGCCCGTCCTCGTCGCGCAGATCCTCGAAGCTGACGACCGCCAGCCCTCCGACCGCCTTCGGTGGGTCGGCCCGCAGAGCGTCGAGCATCCGGGCCATGTCGCGCTTCCCCTCGACGCCGGTCATGATTAGGTTCTTCAGCTCGTTGTGGAAGTAGCCGAACTGCCGGGCCAGGTCGTCCAGATACTCGGGGATGGTTCGCCCCTGTCGCTTGAGGTGCAGCCCCAGTTCGGCGAGCAGCAGGGCGGCGCCGGCCGAGTCCTTGTCGCGGATGTGCGGCGTCGTCAGGACGCCGTGGCTCTCCTCGGTGGCGATCACGAAGTCGTCGGGCGTCCCCTTCACGTCGCCGAACTGGCCGGTCGAATCGAGCTGCCGGAGGACGTCGGCGTGGTACTTGAACCCGACCAGCAGGTCGTTGACGATCTGGGCCTTGAAGTGCCGGGCGATCCGGGTGATCTGGCCGGTCGTCACCTCGGTGGTGATGACGATCGGCGATGGCGGCAGCGACCCTGTGCTGGTCAGACGGGACAGCTTGAATTGGGTCAACAGCGCGGCGATCTCCTGCCCGGTTAGGAAGCGGTATTCACCCTTGCCATCCGGGGACGTGCAGGCGAGGCCGCCGAGGCGGTCGGCGTCGGGGTCGGTGGCAATGACGAGGTCGGCGCTCTTCTCCCGGGCCACCCGCTCGGCCCGGTCCATGCACTCCGGCACCTCGGGGTTGGGCGTCTTGGTGACGTTGGGGAACTGGCCGTTCGGCTCGGCCTGCTCGGGCACGGGGATCGGCGCGAACCCGGCGGCCGCCAGCGTCTCGCCCGCGCAGCCGCCACCGACGCCTTGCAGCGGGGTGTAGACGACGCGGATTTCGCCGGCCTTGGGCGGCGGGACAAGAGCCTGCTTGCGGGACAGCTCGATGTACGCCTCGTGCGCGGCCGTGTCGAGGAAGTGGACCTTGCCCGACTTCACCGCCTCGGCCCAGGGGACGTACCGGATCGTGGCGACCTGATCGACCAGGTCGCTCATGATCTGGTCCTCGGGCGGGACCGGCTGGGCGCCGCGCTCGTCGTAGAACTTGCTGCCGTTGTCGTCGGGCGGGTTGTGGCTGGCGGTCATGTTGAGGCCACCGTGCGCCTTCAGGTGCCGGATGGTGAAGGACAGCTCGGGGGTGGAGACGTAGCGCTTCGCGTCGGCCGGGAGGATGTGCGAGTGGATGCCGTTGGCGGCGTAGACCCCGGCGGCGTGCTCACAGAAGTTGCGGCTGGTCAGGTGCAGCACCGGGTTGGGCAGATCCCTAGCGTAGACGCCGCGCCGGTCTTCGTACTGACGCACGTCGTAGGCGAGGACGACGGACAGCGGGTTGGTCCCGGGGAACCGTTGGCGGAGGTACTCGCAGTGCCCCTGGACGCTGGCCCCGACGGTCCAGAGGTTCATTCGGTTCGGCCCGACGCCGACCGCCCCGCGCCGGCCGCCGGTGCCGAACGGCAGCACCTGGTAGAAGGAGTCGAGCAGCACCGACCACTTACTGTTCTGGATCAGCGACTCAAGCTGCGGGCGGTAGGCGGCGAAGTCGGGGTGGGTGAGCCAAGCCTGGAGGAACTGAAGCGCCCGGTTCTTGATCGCGGGATCGGCGTCGATGGCGGCGAAACCGGAGCGAACGGCGGCGAGCGGGTCCATGGGAACCTCAGCAGATGGTCCTGTGTCCGTCAACGCGGTTACTGTAAGTCTCGGGGTGGGCGGGGCAATCGGCCTGCCTGCGTCCGATTCTGGTATGATGGCGGCGGAACCCGAGGGGTGATCGATGGACAGTCCGCTAATCCACGACCGCGGCCGGGGGCCGGAGTTGGTCGGCACCCGGATCACCATCTACAACTTGGTGCCAGCCTTCCTGAACCCGGACACCACCGAGCAGCAGGTGTGCGAGTGGTACCACCTCACCCCCGCGCAGGTGGCGGCGATGCGGGCGTACTTCCTGCACCACTACGCAGAGGTAATGGCCGAGAACGCCCGGATCGAGGAGCGCATCCGGCGCGGGATCGAAGAGCAGAACAGCTCGCCCGTGTTCCGGGCGTGGGCGAACGAAGTGGAAGGTCGCGTGGAGTACTACCCGACTTGGCTGGCCATGCGCCGGGCCGAGGCTGAGAACGGGGGTCCGCCGCTGCCCGCCAACGGGCCGGAACGGCTTTCCGAGTACGTCCGCTGGTGGCGCGTCCACGGCGCGAGCGTGCGGAGCGGAGCGGCGCGATGAACGGGCTGCTCGCCGACGCCAACATCCTCGGGCAACTCGGTCGGTTACTATCGGCGCTGCGGTCGGCCGAATGGGCACCGTTCTGGGAAGACCTCACTATACCGGTTGTCGGCTTCGACGCCCTCGGGCTGGCCCACGACGCCCCCGACCGGGTCGTCTGGAATGCCTGCCAACGGGCCGGCTTTATCCTGCTGACGGCCAACCGGAATAACGACGGGCCGGATTCGCTCGATGCCGCGATCCGTGACGGCCCGGCGACGTCACTCCCCGTGCTGACGATCGCGGACGCCGCGCGGGTCATGCACGACGGGATCTATGCCCTTCAGGTCGCCATCGACCTGCTCGATTATCTGACCGACCTCCGCGACGTGCCGGACAAGTTGCTCGGCGCCGGCCGCCTGTACCTCCCGAAGCAGCCGCTCTGACCATGACCCCCCTCACCTACAACTTCGACGTGATCGTGGTCGGGGCCGGGCACGCCGGCGTTGAAGCCGCGATGGCCGCAGCCCGGATGGGGCTTCGCACCTGCCTGCTTACGATGAACGCCGACGCTGTGGCGCAGATGAGCTGCAACCCGGCGATCGGCGGCGTCGCCAAGGGGCAGATCGTCCGCGAGATCGACGCCCTCGGCGGGATCATGGGCCGCTGCACCGACGCCAGCGGCATCCAGTACCGAATGCTCAACGCCTCCAAAGGCCCGGCGATGCACTCGCCCCGGGCGCAGTGCGACAAGAAGCTCTACCAGTTCACCATGAAGCGGTGGGTCGAGGAGCAGCCGAACCTCACCCTCCGCCAGGAACTCGTCGAAGCCCTTCTTCTGGATGACTTCGAGGACTCCGGCAGTCCGGCCCGCAGGCGAATCACTGGTGTTATTGCGCGTGGGGACACACGCTACCTCGCGCCGGCCGTCGTGCTGACGACGGGCACGTTCCTCAAGGCGGTCATGCACACCGGCGAGGCGAAGACGACCGGCGGCCGGGCCGGCGACTCCTCCGCCGAGGGGATGAGCGCCAGCCTCGCCGATGCCGGGTTCGAG
>DASSAT010000599.1:0-2498 GCA_035699305.1 Fimbriiglobus sp.
CCTCCGCGAAGTCGGCACCACCAACATCACCCGGGTGGGCGATTACGAGAAGGCGATCGGTCCGAACACCGGCCTGCTGATGCGGGTCCACACCAGCAACTACCGGGTCCGCGGCTTCACCAAGAGCGTCGGCATCGACGAACTGGTCGCGCTCGGCAAGCAACACGGCGTCCCGGTCGTGGACGACGCCGGCAGCGGGGCGGCGATCGATTTCGGGCGGTTCGGGCTGCCCGGCGAGCCGCTGGTCGGCGACGGGATCAAGGCTGGCGCGGACGTGGTGCTCTTCAGCGGAGACAAGCTGCTGGGCGGACCGCAGGCCGGGTTGATCGCCGGGCGGGCGGCGCTCATCCAGCAGATCGAGAAGGACCCGCTGATGCGGGCGTTCCGGCTGGACAAGATGACCCTCGCCGCCCTGGAGGCGACGCTGCGGCTGTACCGCGACCCCGAGAAGGCGCTCCGCGAGGTGCCGACACTGCGGATGCTGACCGTCCCGCCCGCCGAGTTGAAAGAGCGGTGCGAGCGATTCGCCGCCCGACTTCGGGGGATACCGGGATTGAGCGCCGTGGAAGTGCGGGAAGACGTGGCCTACGTCGGCGGCGGGTCGTTGCCGGACCAGGCGCTGCAGACGTTCGTCGTGGCGTTGACGCCGGCCGGGCAAAGTGAGGCGGAGTTCGCCGCCCGGCTGCGGACCGGGACGCCGGCGGTCGTCGGCCGGGTGCAGGACGGGAAGCTGCTGCTGGACCTGCGGACGGTGTTCGAGCGACAAGAGGACGAGTTAGTTGAGGCGATCGGGCGGGCTGCCTCGTAGGGTGGGCCGAGTCTTCGAGGCCCACCGAAACGGCAAGATGTTACTTACGACTTCACTGGGCAATCGTAATTGCGCTCAGAGTGACGTAGGCCACAAGGACAATGAGCGAAAGCCAACCCAGAAAAATGTTCCGCAATAGGGCAGCGGCAATGAGTGAGAGGAAGAAGACAGGTATCAAGATGTTCAGGCCGTTGTAGTACCCCCACACCTCGATTGCAGCAAGGCAGAGGAGAACGATACTTGCAACAAGGGAGAACCTTACCGACTTTCGGTTGAGCAAGTGGGACACGTTCAGCCAGAGGTTAATTGGTTGAGTACCGGAACCGGTTCACGGTGGGCCTCGAAGACTCGGCCCACCCTACGGGATCACTGGATCGGCCGGCTGCTCCTCCATTTCTCTGTCCAGTTCCACCCACGTCTTGCACCCCGCGTACTCCGGGTTCTCCGGCAGTTCCACCGGCGTCCGCGCTCGATACACCCGGACGTTCAGCACGTACAGCCCCGGCGTCCGGTAGTGGAACCGCTGCCGAACCGTCTCCTCGCTCCAGACGTGCCGCGCGTCGATCGCCAGCGCGTCCTCTAGCCGATCCACAAAGCGAATCTCCTCGACCTCCACGAAGTGCGTCAGCCGCAGCACCCCCGCCGGCGGGCGGTCGGCCTCGGCCACGTCGATCAGCGCGAGATACTCGGGCTTCAGCCCCATCCGCGGCTGCTCGTGGTGGTACGTCGGGTACAGCCAGAACCGGTCGTGCTCCGGCCGGAACACGCCGCCCACCTCGGCGATGCCGCCCTTGCGGAGGATCACCGACTGCCGGCCCTCGGCCAGCGCCCGGCAGACCGCCGCCCACTCCTTGAACGCCACGTTGTGCATCGGCCCCTCCGCTCAGTCCAGGAACGTGCCCTCGCCCTTCGGCGGCCGCGACAGGATGTCCTGCACCGCGTCGTGCGGCGACAGCCCCTCATAGAGTATCCGGTAGACGGTCGTCATGATCGGCGCGTCCAATCCCATCCGCGTCGTCCGCTCGAAAACGCTGCGGGCGGTGTACGCCCCCTCGACCACCTGCGGGCCGGCCACCACGTCGGCCAGTGGCTCCCCCCGGGCCAGCCGTTCCCCGGCCCGGCGGTTGCGGCCGTGCGGGCTGAAGCAGGTGGCGATCAGGTCGCCCAGCCCGGCCAGCCCCGCGAACGTCGCCGGCGCAGCGCCATGCGCCACCCCGAACCGGGCCATCTCCGCCAGCCCTCGGGTCAGGAGCGCCGCCTTGGCGTTATCCCCGAACCGCAGGCCGTCGCAGACCCCGGCCGCAATCCCGATGACGTTCTTGAGCGCCCCGGCCAACTCCACCCCGACAAGGTCCGCGTTCGTGTACACGCGCAACCGGTCGTTGCCGAACTGATCCTGTACCCACCCGGCGAGGTCGGCATCAACGCTGGCGGCGACCAGCGATGTCGGCAAGCCCCGGGCGACCTCCTCGGCGTGGCTCGGCCCGCTGACGGCGACCAGCCGGCTCGCCCCGAGCACCTCGGCGATCACCTCCGTCGGCCGGCGAAAGGTTGCAACCTCGATCCCTTTTGTTAGACTGACGACCGGCACATCGCCCCCGGCGAACGGCTTCAGCCGGACCAGCGTCTCCCGCAGGAACGCCATCGGCACGGCCGCCACCCAGCAGTCTGCCCCGGCCGTCGCCTCGGC
>DASSAT010000600.1:0-3808 GCA_035699305.1 Fimbriiglobus sp.
GTACTGCTTGCACAGGTCCCACACCGGGCCGAACCGCTCGACCAACAGCTCCAGCGACAGGTCGCGGACGTCGGGCAGCTTGTAGCCGTCCAGTTCGCCCGGCAGCGGCGGGAAGAGGAACCAGTGGCTCCAGCACCCGGCCGGGCTGCCGACGAACCCCGGCAGCGCCACCTTACGGCCCTGAAGCTTCGATAGGTGCCCCGCCAGCCGCACACACGCCAGCAGGTCCTTCTGCGCCTCGGCGTGGACCAGCTTGCCGACCTCCGGCGGGACGTAGTACGGGTCGGTCCGCGGCGGGTTGTTGCCGCCCTGCCGCCACGCCTTGTACGCCCGCCGGGCCTCGCCCTTGGGGTTGCAGAAGTTGAGCGTCTTGGCGCTCGGCTCGTCGCCGAGCACCTGCCCTTGCAGATGGGTGGCGACGGTGAAGATCTCCAGCCCGTGGGTCTTCGCGACGGTCACCCGCTCCTGGGCGTACTTGGCGGCGTCGGCGTCGGCGTCGCACTGCCGCAGGTCCAGCTCCCAACTCGCTTCTTCCCAGCCGTCGAACCCGGTTTGCTGGAGGAACTGAACCCACCTGGTGAAATCGACGTTGCCGAACTGACCGCGGACCAGACCGATCTGATGGAAGCTGGCCTTGCCGTTCTTGTGCTGCGGGGTTTGCTTGAAGCCCATCGGAGAACCTCCGGCGGTGAGGGGTGAGGGCGGGCGGTTAACGCAGACTGTACGGCCGGCCCGAACCACGGGCAATATGACACCCCCATGACCCCCGCCGACCGCCTGTTGACGTGGCTCATCCGGGCCAACGCCGCGATCCTGCTCTGCGCGGCGGTGCCGATCGTCTTCCCGACTGAGTTGATGGCCGAGATGCACCAGCGGCTCGGCCTGGGCACGCTCGCCCGCGACCGGCTGACCGAGTACCTGACCCGGTCGGCGTCGGCGTGCTACGCTATGCACGGGGCGGTGCTGCTCGTGCTGGCGTCCGACGTGCGCCGCTACCGCCGCTTCATCGACTGGATGTACACGATTCACCTCCTGTTCGCGCTGACCCTGCTCGGGATTGATCTGTACGCCGGGATGCCGCGATGGTGGACGGCCGCCGAGGTCGGGACGATCGGCGCGGTGGCGATGACGATCCTCACGATGAACCAGGTGGCGAAGTGCCAACCGGCGAACCCCGAGCGGTAGCGAGGGGGTAAGGCTCTCGAAGAACCCCTCCCCCGGCCCCTCCCCGAAGCGGGGAGGGGAGACAGACAGGAGCCACCCTCTTGCTCCCCCTCCCCGCTTCGGGGAGGGGGTTGGGGGGAGGGGTTGAGCGATCAACCCCCTCGCTTCCGCTCGGGGTTCGCCAAATCCCGCGCATCCGTGCAAGTTTGCCCCGATTCCGCGTTATCTCTCTGTAGGACCAGACAACCGCGGAGGAACACCCAATGTCCGTGCTGAACCGCTCACTCGTCGCCGCCGTCGGGGTGCTCGCCCTGGCCGGCACCGCCGACGCCCAGAAGGGCAAGGGGCACGCCAAGCACGGCGGCCCGGTCGTCATCACCCCGCAGATCACCAACCCGGCAGTCCTGCGGTCGATCACCCCGGTGCAGTCCGCCTTCGTCCCCGGCTTCTACCAGCCGCCGACCTGGGGCTACAACCCGTGGATCGGGCCGACCGCCTGGCCGGGCGCTTACCGCCCGCCGACCGTCGTCCAGAGCTCGCCGGGCCGGTTCATCCGCCTGGCCGACGGCAAGGTGTGGAACCCGACCACCGGCACCTTCTACAGCCCGTTCTACAACACCTTCTCCGGGGCCAACGGCACCTACTACCCCAACCCCTGGACCGGCACCTACACCAACCCGATCACCGGCGGCAGCTACAACCCGTGGTCCAACACCGTGACCCGGCCGTTCCTGTTCGGCACCCCGGTGTTCGCCAACCCGTGGAGCTACTAAATGTAGTCCGCTCGCTCCGCGAGCGGGTTCCGAAGACCGCTCGCGGAGCGGGCGGACTACACTATCACCACACCGCGGGGGCCGACGGCCCCCGCTTCCGTTTCCCGGAGGTGTGGGCATGGCCGTCGATACCAGGGCCGCGGTGGACCGGCTCATGCGCTTCCTGGCCGTGGAGGGCGTCACCGGGCGGGAGGCGAAGATCGGCAAGGAAGTCCAGGCCGCGCTCCGGCAGGCTGGCGTCCCCGCCCGGGCGATGCACTTCGACGACGCCAACGCTCGCATCCCGCTGCCGACGCAGACCGGCAACCTGATCGTCCAGCTCCCCGGCAACGGCGCCCTCAAGGACGCGCCGCGGGTGCTGTTCATGACCCACCTCGACACGGTGCCGCTCTGCGCCGGGGCGAAGCCGAAGCTACAAGGAAAGAAGGTCGTCAACGCGGCGACCGCGGCCCTCGGCGGCGACAACCGCACCGGCTGCGCGGTCCTCGTCACCCTGGCGGCGGAACTCCTCCGGCACAAGCCGGCGCACCCGCCGCTGACGCTGTTGTTCACCGTCCGCGAGGAGAGCGGGCTGTTCGGCGCCCGGCACCTCGACCCGAACGACCTCGGCGACGTGGCGATGGGCTTCAACTTCGACGGCCGATCCGCCGCGGACGTGATCGTCGGCGCGGTCGGCGCGGACCGCTGGGAAGTCGAGATCACGGGCAAGGCCGCTCACGCTGGCGTCGCCCCGGAGCGCGGCGTCTCGGCAACAATGATCCTCGCGCTGGCGATGGCCGACGTGTACGCCGGCGGGTGGTTCGGCAAGGTGACGAAGGACGGTAAGGACGGGACCAGCAACGTCGGCCCGGTCGGCGACGCCCACGGCAAGAGCGCCGGCGAGGCGACCAACGTGGTGACGGACTACGTCCTGGTCAAGGGCGAGAGCCGCAGCCACGACCCGAAGTTCTTCCGCGAGATCACCGCCGCGTACAAGGAGGCGTTCGCCAAGGCCGCGAGCCGCGTGACCGACCACGAGGGCAAGCCCGGCAAGGTGAAGTTCACGTCGCGGACCGACTACCACCCGTTCCGCCTGAAGGACAGCTCGCCGGTGGCGCGGCGCGCGGCGGCCGCGGTGAGAGCGATCGGCCGGGAGCCGACGCTGCGGACGACCAACGGCGGGCTGGACGCGAACTGGATGGTCAAGCACGGCGTCCCGACCGTCACCCTCGGGGCCGGGCAGAACGACATCCACACCGTCAACGAGTGGGTGGACCTGCCCGAGTTCGAGGCCGCCTGCGAGCTGGCGGTGGTGCTGGCCACTGCTTCGTAGGGTGGGCCGAGTCTTCGAGGCCCACCCTACGATGAGCCGCACTCTTCGAGTACAATCGAACCTCCCTGCCACCTGCCGGAGAACCCTTCCCATGCGGCTCGCGCTGCCGATCCTCCTCGCCTTCGCCGTTCCCGCCGTCGCCCAGACGTACGTTGCCCCGACCGACGCGCTCTCCCCGGCCGACGAACGGAAGGCGTTCCAGCTGCCGCCGGGGTTCGAGGCGCAGCTCGTCGCCGCGGAGCCGGACATCGGCAAGCCGATCCAGATCGCCTTCGACGCGAAGGGCCGGCTATGGGTGACGACCTCGCGGCACTATCCGTTCCCGGCCGCGGAGGGGAAGGCGTCCGACAAGCTCTACGTCCTCTCCGACTTCGGCCCCGACGGCAAGGCGAAGAAGATCACCGTCTTCGACGACAAGCTGAACATCCCGGTCGGCATCCTGCCGCTGCCGGACTGCAAGTCGTGCATCGTCTCCAGCGTCGGCCGCATCTGGAAGCTCACCGACACCGACGACGACGGCAAGGCGGACAAGCGGGAGATACTCCTGAGCGGCTTCGGC
>DASSAT010000601.1:0-5681 GCA_035699305.1 Fimbriiglobus sp.
CTCGGCCCACCCTACGAAAACTCACCACCCATCACTGTATTTCGACCGTGCCCAGCGCTTCGTGGACCTTCTTCCGCAACTCCTCCGGCAGCGGGGCGTAGTTGCGGAGCTTCGCCAGCTTCTGGCCGTCGGCGCCGGTACACCACTTCAGGAACCCCACCACCGCCTTGCCCTTGGCCCCCTGCTGCTTCCGGTACAGGACCGCGAAGCTCATCCCGGCGATCGGGTACGACTGCTCGCCCGCGGCGTCGGTCAGGTTGTACGTCAGCTCGTGCAGCGAGTACGGCTCGGCCGTCGGCTTGACGTTCAGGCTCGCGGCCGCCGCGGCGGTGATGCCGTCCAGGTCGGCCAGCACGTCCTGGCCCGCCTTGTTGCGGACCTTGCCGTACTTCAGCTTGTCCTTGCTGTCCAGGGTGTAGGTCAGCTCCAGGTAGCCGATCGCGCCCGGGTTGCGGGTGATGTGGCCGGCCACCCCGTCACTCCTGCTCTGGCGGGTGCCGATGCCGCTTGGCCAGTTCGGCGTCGTGCTCGCCCCGACCGACGCTTTGAACTCGGGACTCACCTTCGCCAGGTAATCCGAGAAGATGAACGACGTGCCGCTCGGGTCGGCCCGGTAGACCGGCTGGATGCCCAGGTCCGGCAGGTTCACGCCGGGGTTCAGGGCGGCGATCCGCGGATCGTTCCACTTCGCCACCTTACCGGTGAAGATGTTCGCCAGCAGCGGCCCGGTGAAGGTGAGCGGCGCCGCGACGCCGGGCAGGTTGTACACCGGGACAATGGCCCCGATCACCAGCGGGACGTGGACGACCGGGCCGCTGGTGGCCAGCGCCTCGTCGAGCTGGGCCTTGTTCATTGGCGCGTCGGTGCAGCCGAAGTCGGCCAGCCCGCGGGTCATCTGGGAGACGCCGGCCCCGGACCCGGTCCCCTGGTAGTTGACCTGGATGGCGCCGTCGGTCAGCTCGTCGTACTCGTTGGCCCAGACCTTCAGGATCGGCTCGACGAAGGTGGACCCCTGGCCGTCGAGGCGGGTGCGGTCGCCCCCGGTCCGGCTGCACCCGCCCAGGACCGGAGCCAGCACCAGTCCGATGAGGAGGGATCGAAGGCAGCGCATGGGGCCAGCTCCGGGCGAGGATACGGGGCGTTGCCGGCATCCTACGGGGCGGCTCGGGTGCGACCCAGCGGGCGGGCGTGAAGGTTCGGTGAAGTGTGGTCACACCGTTAGAATTCTGCCTTCTGGGAGGACGAGGCTCCTGCCGAGCTTCTTCCGGCCCGGCTCGGTGGGAGCCTCGCCCTCCCAACCACCGACCTTTGAACGGCCCTGCGGCGGTGTGGTAGGGTCTGGCCGGCGACTACCGTTCGGGGTAGCATGTGGCCGCCTGCCGTAACTCTCTCCCCTCGCCGCAGCCATGCGGACCAGGTGACGAGCTTCGCCCACACCGACGGGCCGTTCGGGTCAGCAGAGGATCGAGGAATGCCGGTCTTCCCGTCACCCGGGCGCTTCTTCCGGACGGCCGGCGTCGCTGTCGCGCTCGGCGCCGTCGCGGCGACCGCCGACCGGACGGGGCGCGCCCAGCCGCCGGGCGACGGGTACGCGACCACCGTCCGGCCGCTAGTCGTGAAGTATTGCCTCGGCTGCCACTCCACGAAGGCGCAGAAGGGGGGCCTTGACCTCGAACGGTTCGCCGCGCGCGGCGACCTCCGCAAGGACCTCAAGCCGTGGCCGGCGGTCATCGAGCAGGTCGAGGCGGGGGAGATGCCGCCGAAGGGGAAGCCGCGGCCGACCCCGGGCGAGAGGGCGCAACTCGTCGCGTGGGTCCGCGGGTTCCTCGACGCGGAGGCGAAGGCGCGGGCCGGCGACCCGGGCGAAGTCCCGCTGCGGCGGCTGAGCAACGCCGAGTACAACTACTCGGTCCGCGACCTCACCGGGGTGGACCTCCGGCCGGCCCGTGAGTTCCCCGCCGACGGCGCCGCGGGCGAGGGGTTCACCAACGCCGCGGAAGCACTGACCGACATTTCGCCGGCGCTGCTGAGCAAGTACCTCAACGCCGCGAAGGACGTCGCCGACCACGCGGTGCTGCTCCCGGACGGGTTCCGCTTCTCCCCGTCGAAGACCCGGCGCGACTGGACGAACGAGGGGACCGCCGCGCTGCGGAAGTTCTACGCCGGCCTGGCGCCCGCCGACGGCCGGCCCCCGGTCCGCCCTTACCTGCTCGCCACCGTCCGCCACCGCCCCGCGCTCGCCGCCGGCACCCTCACGCCCGCGGACGTCGCGGCGAAGGAGAAGTTGAACGCGAAGTACCTCGCGGCGCTCTGGCAGGCTCTCGCCGGCACGACGCCTTCGGACCCGTTGGACTCGGTCCGCGCGAAGTGGCGCGGCGCGACCGAGAAGGACGTGCCGGCCCTGGCCGCGGAGGTCGCCGCGTGGCAAGCGGCGCTGTGGAAGACGGTCAAGGTCGGCAACTACATTCAGGCGAGCTGGAACTCCCCCGGCGGCTACGTCGAGAGCCTGGCCCGGCAGGTGCCGGTCGATCCGCCAGCGGCCGATTCGGTCCCGCTCCGGCTTGCGGTCAAGCCGGCACCGGGCCAGTCGGAGGTGGTGGTCTACCTTGCCGCGAAGGAGGCGGGGGCCGCCGGCCCGGTCGTCTGGCACCGCCCGCGGTTCGAGGCGGCCGGCAAGCCTCCGCTGCTCCTGCGCGACTACGCCGACTACGGCCCGGCGTTCGAGGTCGATTACCCGTCGGCGTTCGCGGGCGCCGCGAAGTACCTCGCGGCCGTGGTCGAACTCGCCAACGACAGGACGGCCACGCCCGAACGGGTCGCGCGGAAGCACGCGCTCGACGCGGCATTCCTGAAGCGTTGGAGCGAAGTGCTCGCGGTCGAGCCGTTCGCCAAGGGCGCCGAGGACATCGGCCGCGCCGTGCCCGTAGTGCCACTCACGCTGCTCGACGGGCGAACGCCGGCGAACGCCGCCCACCCCGCGATCAACGGCTGGCGCAAGAAGGGTACCGACCTGCCGGTGCTGGTGGCGAACGCGTCGGACAAGGCGGAGGAGATTCCCGGGCGGATACCGGCGAAGGGCGTCGGCGTTCACCCGACGCCCAAGGAGTTCGTCGCGGTGGCGTGGGCGGCGCCGGCCGCCACGACCGTGCGCGTGACCGCGAAGGTCGTTCACGCGCACCCGGCGTGCGGGAACGGGGTGGCGTGGTGGCTCGAACACCGCCGGGCCGGCCGCGCGGCGGTGGTCGGCGAGGGTGCAGTCGATCGCGGCGGCGAGGCCCGACCCGCCGCCAAGACGCTCCGGGTCGAGGCGGGCGACCGGATCATCCTCGCGGTGGACGCGAAGGCCGGGGACCACGTCTGCGACATGACCACGGTCGAGTTCACCCTTGCGGAGGCCGGGAAGCCGAACCGCGTGTGGGACCTCGCGGCCGACGTGGCGACCACCGTTCACGACGGCAACCCGCACGCGGACCGGTACGGCAACAAGGGCGTATGGAGCTTCGTCCGCGGCCCGACCCGCCCGCCTGGCCCGGGGGCTAGTTCCCCGATCCCGCCGCAGTCGCTCCTGGGCCAGTGGCGCGACGCCGCGTCTGACCCGAAGCGGAAGGCCGAGGCCGCGGGACTGGGCAAGCGTGTACAGGCGCTGCTCGCCGGCAAGCGCCCAAAAGAAGAGAAGTCGCCCGATCGCGCTCTGTACGACGCCCTCGTGTCGGCCGGCGGGCCGCTGTTCGCCGGGGTGGACGTGGCGAAGCTGGCGAAGCCCCGACCGAACGGCGCGACCTACGGTCTGCCGCGGGAGCGGTTCGCGGGGGACAACCTGGTTGCGGCGGTCGTCGAAGTCCGGCTGCCGGCGGCCCTGTTCGTCGGCCGCGAGTTCGCTGTGGACGCGCGGCTCGACGGGACCGCTGGCGACCGGCTGGTCCGGGTCCGCGCGGCGACCACCCCGCCCGGCCCGGATACCCGGTGGGACGAGCCGGTCCTCGCCGCCCGGGGCGGCGCCGCGTACAAGCACCTCCTGGCCGGGCGCGCCGAGTTCCGGCGGGTGTTCCCGCTGTACCTCTGCTTCCCCCAGGTCGTCCCGACCGACGAGGTGGTGACGCTCAAGATGTTCCACCGGGAGGACGAGCCGCTCGTCCGGCTGTTCCTCGACGAGAGGCAGGCCCGCCGGCTCGACCGGATGTGGACCGAGCACCGGTTCGTCAGCCGCCAGCCGGTCGCCGAGTACGACTACCTGCCGCAGTTCATGGGCTTCACCACCCAGGACACGCCGAAGGCGTTCCAGCAGTTCTTCATCGACCGCAAGCCGCTATTCCGGGCGCACGCGGAGGAGTTCTTGCGGGAAGTGGTGGCCGCGGTCCCGAAGCAACTCGACGCCCTGCTCGCGTTCGCCGGGCGGGCGTACCGCCGTCCCCTCCGGGCAGAGGAGAAGGCCGAACTGCTCGCCCTGTACCGGACGCTCCGCCGGACGGGAGCGGAACACGGCGAGGCGTTCCGCGGCGTGCTGGCCCGGGTGCTGGTGTCGCCGGCGTTCCTGTTCCGCATCGAGCAGTCGCCGCCGGGCAAGCGCCCGGGGCCGATCGACGACTGGGAACTCGCGACGCGGCTCAGCTACTTCCTCTGGTCGTCGATGCCCGACGAGGAGCTGCGCCAGCTCGCCGCCGCGGGGCGACTCCGCGACCCGGAGGTGCTCGCGGCGCAGGCGAGGCGGATGGTGAAGGACCGGCGCGCCCGCGCCCTCGCGGTCGAGTTCGGGACGCAGTGGGTCCACGTCCGCGGGTTCGCCGAGTTCGACGAGAAGAACGAGAAGCTGTTCCCCACGTTCACGCCCGAGTTGCGGGCGGCGATTGCCGAGGAGTCGGTCCTCTTCTTCCTCGACCTGTTCCAGGGCGACCGCCCGGTGACGGCGATCCTGGACGCGGACCACACCTTCCTCAACGAGACCCTCGCGGCGCACTACGGCATCCCGGGCGTCACCGGCCCGCGGTGGCGGAAGGTGGACGGCGTGCGGCGGTACGGCCGCGGGGGCGTGCTGGGCCTGGCGAGCGTGCTGGCGAAGCAGGCGGGCGCCTCCCGCACCAGCCCGACCCTCCGCGGGAACTGGGTGGCGGAAACGCTCCTGGGCGAGAAGCTCCCGAAGCCCCCGCCGGGCGTCCCGCAGTTGCCGGAGGCGGAAGGCACCGACCGGCTGACGATGCGGCAGCTGGTGGAGCGGCACGCGTCGGCGCCGTCGTGCGCGGCCTGCCACGTGCGCATCGACCCGTTCGGCTTCGCGCTGGAGCGATACGACGCGATCGGCCGGCTCCGCGAGAAGGACCGCGGCGGTCACGCCATCGACGCGAAGTCGAAACTGAGGGACGGCACCGAGTTCGACGGCATCGACGGCCTCCGCACCTATCTGTTGACCGCGAAGAAGGACGTGATCGTCCGGCTGTTCTGCCGCCGGCTCCTGGGGTACGCTTTAGGGCGGGCCGTCGCGCTCTCGGACACGGTCCTGCTCGACGAGATGATGGCCGAGTTGGACCGGAACGGCGGGAAGGTGTCCGCCGCGGTGCAGGCGATCGTGAGAAGCCCGCAGTTCCGGTCGATCCGCGGGCGCGACCACGGGGAGTGATACCGGGGTCGCATGGATTCGCTACCGTCTTGGTTTGGTTCCCTCTTGTTCCCTCCCCCCTTGGGGGGGA
>DASSAT010000602.1:0-4586 GCA_035699305.1 Fimbriiglobus sp.
GTGGCCCGACGGGACCGAAGTCCTCGTGGACATAACGCCGGTCCCGGCGGGGAAGATCGGGCTCGACGAATCCGAATGGCGGGACGACCCGGCCGCGCTGGCCGACTGGGCCGCGTGGCTGGAGACCATCGAACCGATCCCGTTCGCGGCGGATGACGCGTTCGCTGACCGGTTCCGCCGGTTCAACGTCGAGGCCGTTCGCAAACAGATGGTGAACGGAGCGGGCGAATGAGGCGCTATCTTCTCGACACCAAGCCGGCCCAGGACTTCAGCCACAACCGCCACGGGGTTCGGCAACGTTGAACTCGGCTTCGCCTCGCGGCTAACCGGTCTTCAGATCACCGTCCCGTCCGGGATGACCGCGCCGCGCGGCACGCACACGATCCCGTCGCGGACGTGCCACAGGCCGGTCGGCTCGTCGTACTCGACGCGCTTCTCGGCGTTACGGATCATCACGCTTGCGCCGATCCGGCAGTCCTTGTCCAGGATCGCCCGCTCGATCACCGTGCCGTCGCCGACGTTGAACGACGGCACCCCCGCCGACCGGTTCGACCGCACCTGCGCGTCCGTCTCGTACCGGTCCGAGCCGATCATCACAGTGTCTTTGAGCCGGCAGTTCTTGCCGATTCGGCTACGGACGCCGATCAGGCAGTGCTCCAGCACCGTCCCCTCGCCGATGCGGCCGCCCTCGGCCACGATGCTCCGCTTCAAGGTCGCTCCGTCCACCCGGGTGGCTGGCAGGTTCCGCATCCGGGTGTAGATCACCCCCTCCGGGGTGAAGAAGTCGAACGGCGGGTCGGCCTCGGCCAGCGCCAGGCTCGACTCGTGGTAGCTCTTGATCGTCCCCAGGTCCTCCCAGTAGCCGTCGAACAGGTGCGCCTGAATCTTCTTCGATTCGACGGTCCGCGGGAACACCTCCTTGCCGAAGTCGGTCGCCAGCGGCCGGGCGGTGAGAACCTCGAAGAGGAAGTCGGCCTTGAACAGGTAGACGCCCATGTTGGCCAGGTAGTGCCGGCCGCCGCACTTGATGCCCCGCTCTTCGATCCAGTCCGCGGGGGTGTGGTACGGCTTGCGCTCCGGGTCGGTCTTGGGCTTCTCGACGAAGCTCGACACCCGGCCGGAGTCGTCCATCCGCACCAGCCCGAAGCCGGGCGTCTGGTCCTCCCGGACCGGGATGACGGCGATGGTGGCGTCGGCGCCACTGTCGCGGTGCGTCCGGATGAGCTGGCGGTAGTCCATGCGGTAGAGCTGGTCGCCGGAGAGGATCAGGACGTCGTCGCACCCCTCGTTCTTGACGTACAGGGCGTTCTGCCGGACCGCGTCGGCCGTCCCCTGATACCAGTCGGACGCCTCGTAGGTCTGCATCGCCGCCAGCACCTCGACGAACCCGCGGTTGAACATGTCGAACTTGTAGGTGTTGGCGATGTGCCGGTGCAGGCTGACGGACAGGAACTGCGTCAGCACGTAGATGCGGTTGAGGCCGCTGTTGATGCAGTTGGAGATCGGGATGTCGATCAGGCGGTACTTGCCGGCGACGGGGACGGCCGGCTTGGCCCGGAGCTTGGTCAGCGGGTAGAGCCGGGTGCCCTTGCCACCGCCGAGGATCAGGCAGAGGACCGAGCGGTCGGTGGACATGGGGGCCTCGCTGGGCGGACGTGGGACGTTGCCCGGATGTTATCCCACGGGGTACGGGGGCGGGCAAGAAGAATGGCACGCGGATGACGCGGATTCCAGCGCGGATAAAACGCGGATAGAAAACAGGGATAAAACAGACAGGATTCGGACGGGTCTGTTCTGATCTCTTCAAACCTGTCTCTGATCCGCGTTGATCCGCGCTGAAATCCGCGTCATCCGCGTGCTATCGCTTTTCCGACGAGTTCCGCCACCACCGCCGCCCGCTCAGCCACGTCGGGCATCGACACCCCGTACAGGGCGTTGCCGGCGACGAACAACCCGGGGTGCCGGCCGACCGCCGCCTCGATGCGAGCGACCCGCTCCAGGTGGCCGACGTGGTACTGCGGGATCGCCCGCGGCCAGCGCACCACCTGTCGAAAGACCGGCTCGCCGCGGACGCCGAGGGTGAACTGCATCTCGCGGTGACAGGCGCGAACCAGCGCGTCGTCGTCGAGGTCGAAGACGTCCGGCCGGCCGGCCCCGCCGCACAGCGCCCGCCACAGGACGCACCCCGGCGGCGCCCGGTCCGAGTAGATGCTCGAACACCACTGCACGCCGAGCACGTCGCGGCGCGTGTGCTGCGGGGCGATGTACCCGAACCCGTCCGGGGCGTGCGCGTCGGCTTGCCGGTAGCCGAGGGCGACGACCGCGACGCGGTTGTACGCGATCGCGGCCAGGTCGTCGGCCAGCGCCGGGTCGAGGTCGGCGACTGCGGGTGCTTGCTCGTAAGCCGGGCAGGCGAGGACCACCGCGTCCGCGTCCCAGGCGTCGTTCCCTTCGCCGCGGACGCGCCAGCCGGGGCCAGCCCGCTCGATGCGCGTCACGCGCACCCCGGTCGTGACACTCACCCGCTCGGCCAGCGCCTCGACCAGCGTCCGCAGCCCCTCGCGGAACGACCACGCCCGCGTCGGGGCCGACTTCGCTCTCGCCGATCGCAAGGACCCGCGCAGGACGCTGCCGGCCTCGTCCTCGAACTGCGCCAGTCGCGGGAAGCACGCCCGGACGCTGAGCCGCTCCGGGTCGCCAGCGTAGATGCCGGTCACGAGCGCGTCCATGAAAACATCAGCAGCTTGCTTGCCGAACCGCCGGCGGGCGAACGCCGCGACGGACTCATCCGCGGGTGCGGTCGCCGGTTTGCGGCGGAACGGCTCGCGCAGGAGCGCGAGCTTGCCGCAAGCCGAGAGTAGGGGAGTGATGACGATGCCCAGCGGCGACGCGGGGAGCCGGTGCAGCCGGTCGCGGAGGAAAACGAACCGGTTCCGCCGCGACCCCTCGCTGGCGGCGACGAGTCGGTCGGCGAGGCCGAGGTCGCGGCAGAGTCGGACCGCGCCGGGCTTGTTGTCGAGGAACCCGTTCGGCCCGGTCTCCAGACGGAACCCGTCGCGGTGGTCGGTCCAGACGACCCCGCCGGGCCGGTCGCGGCCTTCGAGCAGGGTGAGGCGAACGCCGGGCAGCGATTGCGTAAGGCGGAACGCGACGGCCAGTCCGCTCAGCCCGGCCCCGACGACGACGACGCGCGGCATGGGGTCATGCTACGGACTGCCGGGCCTTCCTGGGACCGCGGCCGTCTCGGCCGCTCTTGCAAACTCGGTCGAGGTGCTTCGGTTGTCGCCGGAGACCCCTGACTTGCGGAACAAGAGCGGCCGAGACGGCCGCGGTCCCAGGACAGATCAGTACCGCAGTTCCACTCCCAGCGTCCAGCCTTGCAGCCACACGTCGCTGGTGTCGTTGCGGAACGCCGGCCGGCCGGCCGCCGGGTCGGTCGTCAGGTCGATCTGCTCGGACGCCCGGCGGACCTTGCTCCAGTACAAGAGCGTGTACCCCGCGGTCGCCTTCAGGCAGTCGGTCAGGCAGTACCCGATCTTCGCCCCTGCCTGCGGCACCACCGCAAAGTACGAATTCGTGTCCGCCACCGCGTTCGTCGGCGTCACCAGCAGCCCCGCCCCGATGGTCCCGACGCCCGGCGACGCCGCCACCTGCGTCGTCCCGACCGCGTTCGCCTCCGCCACCGTCACCCCCATCGCCACTGTCGTCGTCGTCTCCAGTGTCAGCCCTGGCGCCAGCCGGCAGCCGGTCACGAACCCCACCTGCGGCCCGTGGAAGTGGTTGCGGGTGCGAACCGAATCGTGCAACAACACCTGGACCGGCCCCAGCGCCGGCGTCGGGTTCAGCGGCGTGGTGGCCGTCCACACGTCCACCGAGTCGCCGAGGTGCAGGTAGCGGTAGCCGAGCAGTAGGTCCACCCGGCAGCAGTCGCCGCAGCGCAGCGCCCGGCGGTAGTTCACGTCGCCGCCGATCACCCGCGAGTCCACCGACGCCGTGACCCCGCCGGGGGTCAGCCCGGCGATCGGCGAACCGACCGGAACGCCGCCGGGGCCGACGGTCGGCCGGGCCAGCACCACCCCGCCGGGGCCGGACGAGCCGATGAACCGCTCGCTCAGGCCGCCGAGGAAGATCAGCCCCGCGTCCACGCCGCTCGTCCGCCCGTCGTCGAACCAGTAGCCGACGCGGGCCTGCAACCCGGGCCGGGTCGAGTTCAAATCGCGCCGGCCGCCGAAGAGGATCGGACTCGGCGTGCCCAGCGCCCCGGCCGTCGGGAACGGGCTGCCGGGCGCGGCCATCGTGACCAGCGGCGGCACCCACACCCCCTGCGTCGCCCCATACAGGAAGTCGGCCGACGCCCAGAACCGGCCGCGGTGCGACGGCTCCTCGCACGGCACCGTCTGGCCGCAGTCCACCACGCCCGGCACTGACGCCGTGCCCGGCGACGGCCCGTAGTGGTAGACGGCGACCGGCGCCGCGGCCGGCGCCCCGACCGGCAACAGCACCGGCGCGACCAGCTTGCCGTTGGGGATGAACGGCACCGTGCCGGGACCGGGCGGCAGTGGGGTGGCGAAGACCGACTCGAACTG
>DASSAT010000603.1:0-2017 GCA_035699305.1 Fimbriiglobus sp.
TTCGACGCGACAACCGCAACCGGAGGCTGCCCGGACACACCCCGCAATAACCCACCACATCACCGAACGGAACTTCTACACCACAAAGGACATCGGGCGAAAGTTCCCTAGAGACTCCGAATCGGAACTACTGAGGGTGGGTCAAGCGAGTCTTCGAGCGCCGACCCACCGTCTTCGTCTCGCCCGGTGGGTCGGCGCCCGCAAAGCCGGGCTTGACCCACCCTACACTTGAGCTGCAACGGACAGTAGTTCCGATTGGGTGTGTGAGCAAGACATAGTTACGCGGCGCCGTCGCGCAGACCGGGTCCGCGAACAGAGCTTCGCGATACCCGTCGAAGACCTTCGGGCGGCGTTGAGCGCCGCATGATGAGCTGTCAGGGCGGCCTCGGGGATCAGTCGGACGTTTACCACCGGACCACCTGCTGTGCCGCCCGCAGCTCGGTCAGGCTGCACGTCGCGGTGCCGACCTTGCCGACCACCACCGCGGCCGCCAGGCTCGCCAGCCGGCACGCCGCCTCCGCCGTCGCCCCGGCCGCCAGCGCCAGCCCCAGCGTCCCGGCCACGGTGTCGCCGGCCCCGGTCACGTCGTACACCTCCCGGGCCTGCGCCGGGACGTGGGCCGGCGGCTTCCCCCGCTCGAACAGCGACATCCCGCGCGGCCCCCGGGTGATGAGCACCGCCGCGTCCGGGCCGAGCAGGTCCAACAGGTCCGCCCCGGCCCGGTCCACGTCCTCGTCGCTCTTCAGGTGCCGGTTGAGCACCTGGCCCGCTTCGAGCTGGTTCGGCTTCACCAGGGTGGCGCCGCGGTACTTCGCGTAGTCCAGCCCTTTCGGGTCGATCACCGTCGGCACCCCGGCCGACCGGGCGAGCTGCAACAACCGACCGACGAAGCGCGGCGTCACGACCCCCTTGCCGTAGTCGGAGACGACGCACCCGCGGACCGTCGGAAGGACTTCACTAATCCTGGCAAACATCGCCGATTCGACGATCTCGGGGGTTGGTCCCGGCTGTTCGTGGTCGATGCGAACGACCTGTTGGCTGTGGGCGATCACCCGGGTCTTGGTAGTGGTCGGCCGGCCCGCGTCGCGGACCACCGCTGCCGTCTCGACGCCTTGCGACCGGAGCAGTTCGCAGACGCGGTCGCCGTCGGCGTCCTGGCCAACGACGCCAGCGAGGACGGGCTTGCCGCCGAGGCTGCCGACGTTGGCCGCGGTGTTCGCCGCCCCGCCGGGGACGAAGGTGCGGCGGCTGACCTCGACCACCGGGACCGGCGCCTCCGGCGAGATGCGGCTGACCTGCCCCCAGACGAACTCGTCGAGCATCAGGTCGCCGACGACCAGCACCGGGCACCCGGCGAACCGGCTTGTGATGTCGCCACCGTTCACGTCGAACCCTCGAATGTAGTCCGCTCGCTCCGCGAGCGGTTCCCCGCAACTGGATCGGGGCGCGTCGCGACCACCTAAGACCGCTCGCGGAGCGAGCGGACTACATTTTCTCGCGGATGCGCTTCAACAACTCCGTCGTGGACACGCTGGGGATCAGTGGCAGGTACTCAATGCGCCCGCCGTACCCCTCGACCACAGCCCGCTCCGGCACCGGCCGGCCGTGCGGCGGGGCGTACTCCGCCCCCTTGCAGTGCACGTCCGGCTGAAGCTTCGCCAGCGCCGCCTCCGGGGTCGGCTCGTCGAAGACGATCACGTAATCGACGCACTCGAGGGCCGCGAGCAGGGCCGCCCGCTCGTCCTGGGTCAAGATCGGCCGCGTCGGCCCCTTGTACCCGCGGACCGAGACATCGCTGTTCAGCCCGACCACGAGCACGTCGCCGAGGGCGCGGGCCGCCTGGAGGCTGCTGACGTGGCCGGGGTGGAGCAGGTCGAAGGTGCCGTTGGTCCAGACGACGACCCGGCCGGCGCGGCGGGCGGCGTCGCGGGCGGCGAGCAGGTCGTCCCACGGGACGCGCTTGGTGCGGGGGCGCCACATGGGGGATTTGTACATCCTGGGACCGCGGCCGTCCCGG
>DASSAT010000604.1:0-6998 GCA_035699305.1 Fimbriiglobus sp.
TCCGGCGACCCGGCCGGCGTGGCGAACGTCCGGTAGCCCGAGCCGGATCGCCAGCGGGGTTAGCAGGCTGAGCACGAACGCTGGCGGGAAGCACAGCACCGCCGCCAGCACCGGGATACGGAGGCTCAGCGGCAACAGCCGGTGAAGGTTGGTGGCGTCGAGGAGTGCGGGGAGGGCAACAGTCCACAGGGCGGCCAGTCCGCCGAGGGCGACGACGACCGCCAGCCACCGCGAGTTCGGCCGGCGGTCGGCGAGCCGGCCGCCGGCCGCGTTGCCCAGCGCGATCCCGGCCAGGAACGCGCCGATGATGGCGGTCCAGGTTTCCAGCGACGACCCGACGAACGGGGCGAGCAGTCGGCCGGCGGTCAGCTGCAACACGAGTAGCCCGGCGTTAGCCAGGAACACCACCGCCCCGACCCCGGCCAGCCGGGCGGTCCCGGTGCGCGGCACGATGCCGACGGGCACGATAGGCGGGGCGGACATTCAGACGAACCTCGCAAGGGGAGGGCGAGATTCCGACAGCTTAGCAGCCTGTGATGAGAGTGGCAGGAAGATTGAACGCAACCGGACCAGAGGGATGATTTACGTGTGATCAGACCAGTTCAAGGGCCACTCGCCGGGATCGACTTCGATCGGATTCGTCAGGGAACTCGTCCCAAGTGCGACCTTGGAGTTGTCGCCCGGTCCGGGTCTTGAATACCCCACCCCACTGCTTAAAGAAGAAGGGGACTCCGGCCCGCCGGCATTGGTCGCGGATGTCAGCCACCCATTGTTCCTTGATTGGCCGCGCCCCTGGCCCGGACTCGCCCCCTGCGATCACCCAATGGATGTCCGTCAGGTCGAGTTCCGGCAGCGGACCGAGCAGTGGCTCCAGGGACAGGAACCGTAAACGCGCCCCGACCCCGCGGAGCAGGTCGATCCGCCCGACGTAGTCGGACCGCTCGACGCTGACTCCCATCCACACGTTCGCGGGCCAGTCCAGCCGCGGGGCCAGATCGGCGAGTCGCCCGGCCCGCTTCGTCAAGACCTGGAAGGTGTGCCAGTCGGCACGGGCCATCACGTCGAACACCCGCCGGATGTAGTCGAACGGTACGTCCTTGTGGAACAGGTCGCTCATCGAGTTCACGAAGATACGCCGGGGCTTCCGCCACGTCAGCGGAAGGTCGAGCATGTGTTCCTGGAGGGTCAGACGGAACCCGTTGGCATAGTTCGCTTGGCCCATGGCCTGTAGCCGGCGGGCCATTCGCTCAGCGTAGCAGTGCGTACAACCGGGGCTGATCTTCGTACAACCCGTGACCGGGTTCCACGTGGCGCCGGTCCACTCGATCGGGGAGTTCGCGGCCATCAGGTCGCCCCTCGGTTCCGGTACTTGTTGAAGATGTAGCTCACGATATTCCGGGCCACCGGCTTCTGGGAAGCGAAGAACAGATAGTACACGATCGCGCCCTTCGTATTCCGCATCGGGATCGGCTCCGGCACGTTCGAGAAGCCTCCCACCGTGCGGAGCCGTTGCCGGAACGCCTCGGCGACAGTCTCGTTGTCCGTCTTCACGTCTGTCGGACCGAACAGCGTCATCTCCGGCTGATACGCAACGGTCCGCCAAGACTCATCACCCCAGAACGCGCTCATCCGCTCAATGTCAGCAGCATTCACCCCGTCGGGGTTCCGCCAAAACACATTGCGGTTCATGTCGGCAATCGGGAAGTTCAGGAAGATCTCGAGCGATCTCATCTCCCCAGCTCGGCGGATGACCTCCCAGTTCAGGTGCAGGCCATACGGATCGAGCAAGCAAAGTCCGCGCCGATAGTGGTCGTACCGTACTCGCGGGAACACCTCTTCCAGGAGGATTTGGTTGCAATCCCCGTGATGGACTGTGACCGCGGGGTTATCCCGAAACATCCCCTGCAAGTGATTGACCCGGCTGCCGTCCAGGTCGATCAGGTGATACTCCTGGAATGGCGGATCGATGGCGACGGCCCGAAGAGGGCTGCCTGCGACCTCCTCGCCGGTCGTCTTTCTCTTGTGAACGCCGGCGCCGGCAAACGCATCAATGTAGACGTGATGCAACCGCGGCTTCTTCTGTGCGGCCAGGATCTTCGAGTATTCCTTCGCGTAGTCCTCAATGATGTCGAGTTTCACCTCGGACCAGTAACCAACCTCGTCAAGCCTCAATCGCCGTAGCCGAGCCATCACGACCTCCAATCGCTCGGTCGCCGCCCGGGACTCTGAGCCGCCGGTCGGTACGGGATGAAAATAGCTCACCGACGCCATATGTACAATAGTTTATTATTCTAGCGCTCACGGCTTATGCCGCTCGCTACGAACGCAGGCCGGTAGAATACCCACATTCAGCAGTCCGGCGCTAAACCGGCGAACCTTGCGGACACTCAGGACATCGTGATGCAGCCCCGATTCGTGATCGGCATCGACCTCGGCACCACTAACTCGGCCCTGGCCTACGCGGACACCGGCGCCGGCGGCGACCCGCAGGTCCGCCCGTTCCCCGTGCCGCAGGTGGTCGGCCCCGGCGCGGTCGAGGACCGGACGCTGCTGCCGTCGTTCCTGTACCTGCCCGGTCCGGGGGAGCAGCCGGCCGGGGCGCTCAAGCTGCCGTGGGACGCCGGCCGCGACTACTGCGTCGGCGAGTTCGCCCGCGCGTTCGGGGCCAAGGTGCCGACCCGGCTGGTGACGTCGGCGAAGTCCTGGCTGTGCCACCCCGGCGTGGACCGCAAGGCCCCGATCCTGCCGTTCCGCGCGGGGGAGAACGACCGCCGGGTGTCGCCGTTCGACGCCTGCGTGCGCTACCTCAAGCACCTCGCCGAGGCGTGGAACCACGCGATGGCGAAGGACGTGCCCGAACACCGTCTCGAACAGCAGGAGATCGTCCTGACCGTGCCGGCGTCGTTTGACGCCGCGGCGCGGGAACTCACGGTGGAAGCGGCCCGCGCCGCAGGGTACGAGCACCTGACGCTGTTGGAAGAACCACAAGCGGCCTTCTATGCGTGGCTCGACAGCCACGGCGAGAAGTGGCGGAACGAAGTACAGGTCGGCGACCTGGTGCTGGTGGCGGACGTCGGCGGCGGCACCACCGACCTGACGCTGATCGAGGTCGGCGAGGAGGCCGGCAACCTCGCCCTGACCCGGCTGGCGGTCGGCGATCACCTGCTCCTGGGCGGCGACAACATGGACCTGGCGCTGGCCCACACCGCGGCCGCGGCCCTGGCGAAGACCGGCACCAAGCTCGACGCCGGGCAGATGCAGCAGCTCACGCACGCCGCGCGCGAGGCGAAGGAGCAACTCCTGGCCAACCCGAAGTTGGCGAGCGCCCCGGTGACGGTCCTCGGCAAGGGCCGGTCGGTGGTCGGTGGATCGATCAAGCACGACCTGCCGCGCGCGGACGTGGAAAAGGTACTCGTGGACGGCTTCTTCCCGGAGGTGCCGCGCGACGCCGAGCCGACGCGCTCGCGGGCCGCGGGGTTGCAGGAGTTGGGGCTGCCCTACGTCTCCGACCCGGCGATCACGAAGCACCTGGCGCAGTTCCTGTCGCGGCAGGCGGAGGCGCTGGCAAGCCGCGAGCGGCCCGGCGGCAAGAAGCGCAAGGGCGGCACCGAGGCGGCGTCTTTGCCGACGGCGGTGCTGTTCAACGGCGGCGTCTTCAAGGCCGACGCGCTGCGGAACCGGCTGGTGTCGGTCCTCAACGAGTGGGCGAAGGCGGTCAAGGCGGACAAGGTGCGGGCGCTGGCCGGGCCGGACCTGGACCTGGCGGTGGCGCGCGGCGGCGCGTACTACGGGCTGGTCCGCCGCGGCAAGGGGGTCCGCATCCGCGGCGGCACGGCCCGCGCCTACTACGTCGGCATCGAGACGGCGCAGCCGGCAGTGCCGGGACTGCCGCCGCCGCTCAAAGCGCTGTGCGTGGCCCCGTTCGGCATGGAGGAGGGGACCGAGGCGGACATCCCGCAGCAGGAGTTCGGGTTGGTGGTCGGCGAGGAGGCGGAGTTCCGGTTCCTCGGTTCGACGGTCCGCCGCGACGACCGCCCCGGCACGCTGGTCGAGGACTGGGAGGGCCAGATCGACGAACTCTCCCCGGTGCGCGCGACGCTGGAGGGGAAGGCGAACCAGGGCCGGGTGGTGCCGGTGCATCTGCACAGCAAGGTGACAGAGGTCGGCCAGTTGGAACTTTGGTGCTACAGCCACGACGGCAAGCAGCGCTGGAAGCTGGAGTTCAACGTCCGCGAGGGGCGATGATGTCAACCGATCCGAGACCGCGAGTGGTCGAACCGGGCGACTTCGACTTCTACGCGTGCAAACCGCCGATCCTTGAGGGACTGACCGAGGAGGACCACCAGCGGATGCCACTCGGCGAGAAGGGGCGGCGCATCGCCATCGCCTGGAACCAGGTCCGAGACATGCATCGCGCCTGGTTTCTGGAGCGGCACCTGCAGGCCACCGACTTCGAAATCCTGTGCGACTGGTATCGACACACCGGGGCCGCCGAAGTCCTCGCGAACGGCCGCAAGGACGAAGCCGAGCGATCCACGGACCGGCCGTACATCGTCTTGGCGAAATGGCAACTCAGTACATAACACGAGTTCCCCCGGCATGAACCTGACCCGACAGACCACTCTCGATGAGTACGGGGCCACTTGGGGCTACGACTCCTTCACCGGCTGGCGTCGGGACAAGTGGTTGGCGTTCCGATCAGAGGTCGAAGCGGTACTGGCCGACGGTGGGCAGTTATGGGAGTGGGAGTCTTCAGGCTTCCGCAGCTTGGCCGGCGTGGGTGGGCTGGCCGTGGTCCGCGACGACAATATCGTCAAGCACTGGCAACTCGCCAGGTCCTAGACGAAATACGTTAGGGAGAACGGCGCTCTTCTAAAACCGCCCGTCCCGCGCCTCGAAGTTGGTCGGCTTGTTCAGCAGACGGCCGCCGGCCGACACCCAGTCCGCCACCCACTCGACGAGCCGGTCCGTCGGCACCCGCAGCGGACCGAATACCGCCAGCGGGATGGCGGATGTGCCCCCCGCGCCGGGTGCCCAGGCTACCACCCGACCGCCGCGATCCACAGTCGATTCACGCCGGATCACCCAAATCCTGACCCGGCCCCCGCGAATCACCCCTTGAAATCATGCTATCTATGTGATATCACGACGATAGCAAGCCATGAGGGAAACTGCCATGCAAGACCGCGAGCTGAAACTGATGTCCGGCTGGCCGGCGGTGGTCGCCATGCTGCTCGGCCTGGGGCTGATCGTGCTGCTCATCGTCGTCGCCGCGTCGGCCAACCTCGGCTGGATGGCGGCGGTGATCGTGCCGCTGGGGCTGGTCTGGGTCGTGTGCGTGTTCGGGTTCATCGTCAACGGCCCGAACCACACCCGGGTGGTGCAGCTGTTCGGCGAGTACGTCGGGACACTGAAAGACGTCGGGTTCTTTTGGGGCAACCCGTTCTACGCCACCACCAAGGTCAGCCTGCGGGTGCGGACGTTCGAGACCGGGGTGGTCGAGTCGCCGGAGATCAAGGACGCGGCCGGGAAGGTGGTCCACCCGGCGGCGAAGGCCCGCCGGCCGAGCAAGGTCAACGACCGCGACGGCACCCCGATCGAGATCGCGGCGGTCGTCGTGTGGAAGGTGGTGGACGCGGCCGGGGCGGTGTTCAACGTGGACGCCTACGAGGACTTCGTCCACGTCCAGAGCGACGCGGCGTTGCGGAACCTGGCCAGCCACTACCGGTACGACGGCCGGGAGGAGGACGGGTTCAGCCTCCGCGGGCACATCGACGAGGTGGCCGGGCAGCTCAAGCGCGAGGTGCAGGACCGGCTGCAGAACGCGGGAATCGAGGTGCTGGAGGCGCGGATCAGCTACCTGGCGTACGCCCCGGAGATCGCGGCGGCGATGCTCCAGCGGCAGCAGGCCGGGGCGATCGTGGCCGCCCGGGCGCAGATCGTCGAGGGGGCGGTCGGGATCGTCGAGCACGCCCTGGACGAGCTGGCGAAGAAGGGGCTGATCGACCTCGACCCGGAGCGGAAGGCCGCGATGGTGAGCAACCTGCTGGTGGTGCTGTGCGGGCACAACGTCCCGCAGCCGGTGCTGAACACGGGGACGCTGTACAACTAAACCTCGAAGCCCGTCCATTGCAATGGACGGGCTTGCATGGTTTTTGATATGCCGTCGAAAGAGCCGAAGAAGACCGAGCCGAAGGCGTTCCTGCTGCGGCTGGACCCGGAGGTGTTTGCCGCCGTGCGCAAGTGGGCGGCGGACGACCTGCGGTCGGTCAACGGCCAGATCGAGTTCCTCCTCCGGCAAGCACTGCTCAAGCGCGGGGTCAAGCTGCGGGTTCGGGAAGCGGACGGCGAGCCTTGACCGCGCGGTCGTGGTATCCTGTGCGGTATGGACTCGCCGCCCCCGGCTGACCCGTTCCCGGTCGTGTACGACGAGCTGCGCCGGCTCGCCGCCGGGCAGGTCGCGCACGAAGCCGCCGGGCTGACCCTCAGCCCGACGGCACTGGTCCACGAGGCGTACTTGCGGCTCGGGCCGGCCCGGTTCGAGAACCGGGCGCACTTCTTCGCGGCTGCAGCTGAGGCGATGCGCCGCATCCTCATCGACCACGCCCGGACCAGGCTCGCGCAGAAGCGCGGCGGCGGCCGCAAGCGCGTGCCGCTGGACGAGGCGCACCGGATCGCGGAGACCCCCGACGGGCTGCTGGCGCTGGACGACGCCCTGACGCGGTTCGCGGCCGAGGAGCCGAGGAAGGCCGAGTTGGTGAAGTTGCGGTTCTTCGCCGGCCTCTCGACCGCGGAGGCGGCGGCCGCGCTGGGCGTGTCGGTCGCCACCGCCGAGCGGTGGTGGGCGTTCGCCCGCACCTGGCTGTACGCGGAGTTGAGCGAGGCGGGGCCGCCGACCGCCCCTCTTCCTCCCTCCCCCCTTGGGGGGGAGGGTTAGGGTGGGGGGTGAGCCTCACGAAACGGGGACGATGCTGGTCATAGGGTAACGCTCTCTGGGG
>DASSAT010000605.1:0-3848 GCA_035699305.1 Fimbriiglobus sp.
TGAGCATTTCAACAGAGCACCACGCTCTCATAACTTCACGAATCCGACACGTCCGATTGACGTACCGCATACCGCTGGTAACTTGTCAGGGCTATCGAACGGCTCCTCTCCAGGTCTCCCTCTCGGGGGCAAGGTTCCCACATCTGTCTAGTGGAGGTGCGCTGTGGTGGTCTCGCCACGTCACTACCGGTCCGGGTTCACGTTGATCGAATTGCTCGTCGTGATCGCGATCATCGCGATCCTGATCGGCCTCTTGCTGCCCGCCGTGCAGAAGGTCCGCGAGGCCGCCGCCCGGGTGAAGTGTCAGAACAACCTCAAGCAACTTGGCCTGGCCCTGCACAACTACCACGACTCGCACAACAAGTTCCCCGGCTACCCCAATGGGTGCGCCAGCAACACGACGTGCTACACCCAGAACTGGACGATGTCGTTAATGCCATTCATCGAGCAGGCGAACCTCGCCAATCAGCCGTTCACCAACCTGACCACGTTCCGGCAGCTGGTCCGGCCGGTCGTGGTCCCGACCTACATCTGCCCGAGCAACTCCCTGGCTTCGACCGTCACCAAGTCGTCCGGCGTCGTCGCCCTGACCAACTACCTGGCGATCAGCGGCCGGCAGCGGAACGACTGGCGGATGCCGCCGCGGGGGGTAGGCGAGGACACTGGCATCATCGCGCTGACCCGGGCGACGAACAGTACGGGGAGTTGGACCCGGTTCGACATCTCGATGACCGGGATCACGGACGGGACGAGCAACACCCTGGCGTTCGGCGAGCGGCCGCCGGTCCCCGACCTGGAGTGGGGGTGGGCGCACGGCGCCCCGGACCTGGACAGCCTGATCTGGGCGCGGTACACGGCGGACGACACCACGTCCCTCGGGCGCAGCGATTCGGTCGGCCCCTGCCCGTTCCCGATGTTCTTCCAGGCGCCGGCCGGCCCGCCGCGGTACTGCGACGGGTATCACATGTGGTCGTTCCACACCGGCGGCGGGAACTTCGCCCTGGCGGACGGGTCGGTCCGGTTCTTCAACTACTCGGCGGGGACCCGGACCATCATCGACATGTCCACCCGGGCGCTGGGGGAGGTCGTCACGGAATGAGGACACTTCTCTCGACCGTGGCCGTCGTCGCCCTGGCGGTGGCCGGGTGCGGCGGCGACGCGGACATGGCCGGGACGGTCACTTACAAGGGCAAGCCGGTGGTGTACGGGACAGTGGTGGTGGTTGGCGCGGACGGCATCCCGAAGAGCGGGACGATCCAGCCCGACGGGACCTACCGGGTGTCCGGGGTGAAGGCCGGGCCGGCGAAGGTGGCGGTCTCAAGCCCGCGGCCGTCGGCCTCGGCGCCGGCCGACGACAGGAAAGGGCGAGACCGCGACAGCGAGCGGGTCGTCCCCGCCCCGATCCCTGTGGACCCGGAAATCGTCAAGAACTGGTTCGCCCTCCCGGAGAAGTACGGCGACCCGGCGAAGTCCGAACTGAATTACTTACTCCAGGGCGGGTCGAACGCGGTGAACATCGACCTGAAATGACCCCGCGTCGGCCGGCGTCTCCACCCTGAGACGCCGGCCGCCCCGCCCGGCGCTCGACACCCGGTCCGGGGGCGGATACACTTCTCGCCATGACACATCCCACCGCCCCGATGCCCGAGCGGGCCGCCCAGTTCCGCCAGCGGTTCGCCGCCCTCGAAGCCGAGATCGGCAAGGTGATCGTCGGCCAGCCGGACATCGTCCGTGGCGTGCTGACGTGCCTGTTCGTTGGCGGCCATGCCCTGCTGGAGGGCGTCCCCGGCCTCGGCAAGACGCTGCTGGTCCGCACCCTGGCGCAAGCCCTCGACCTGAAGTTCGCCCGTATCCAGTTCACCCCGGACTTGATGCCGTCGGACATCATCGGCACGAACATCATCTCCGAGGCGCCCGACGGCCGGCGCGACTTCCGCTTCCAGTCCGGCCCGCTGTTCGCGCAGATCGTGCTGGCCGACGAGATCAACCGCGCCACGCCGAAGACGCAGTCCGCACTCCTGGAGGCGATGCAGGAGCACAGCGTCACCGTCGGCGGCACCGTCCACCGGCTGGAGGAGCCGTTCCTGGTGCTGGCGACGCAGAACCCGATCGAACAGGAGGGGACGTACCCACTGCCGGAGGCGCAACTCGACCGCTTCCTGTTCAAGCTGCTGGTGCCGTTCACCACGCGGGACGAGCTGAACCGCATCCTCGACCGCACGACGCGCAACGAGAACCCGCTCGCCGAGAAGGTGATGGACGCCTCCGAGATCACGCAATGGCAGCAACTCGTCCGCGAGGTGCTGGTGGCGGCGCCTGTGCAGGACTACGCGATCCGGCTCTTACTCTCCACTCACCCGCAGGGGGAGTTCGCCACCGCCGACGCCAACCGCTACCTGCGGTGTGGTGCCAGCCCCCGCGGCGCCCAGGCGCTGATCCTGGCCGGCAAGGTGCGGGCGCTCTTGGAGGGGCGGTTCAACGTCAGCTTCGCGGACGTGCGCAAGGTCTTCTTCCCCTCAATGCGGCACCGGGTACTGCTGAACTTCGAGGCGCAGGCCGAGAACATCTCCACTGACACGGTCCTGGCGACGATCCTCAACGAGGTCAAGGAGAAGGAGGACGGGAAACGGTAGGGTGGGTCAAGCGAGTCTTCGAGCGCCGACCCACCGGCTTGCAATGTAGTAGGCACACTCCGTGTGCCGTCTCAGCACGACCGGCACCCGGAGTGTGCCTACTACACTCCCGGACGGTGGGTCGGCGCCCGCAGAGCCGGGCTTGACCCACCCTACGTATCCCCCGCTTTCTCCGCTTCCTTCTGCACATACTCCTTGAACGCGCCCATGTTGTAGCTGATGAACAGGAAGGCGTGGTGCAGCGCCTGGTAGGTCTCGTCCTCGGGGTCGTCGGCATAGTCCTTGCGCAGGGCGTACAGCTTCGCCAGCAGTTGGTCGGCGGTCGGCATGGGCAGGCTCGCGTCCGGGAATGGGTCGGTTTTCCAAATACCGTATCTTGCCTATCTTGCGGGTTTCCGCCTAGACTGCTCCTGCCAGCGTTTCCCCCGCTGTGCCATTCTAGCCGTCTTGACGGCTTACGGTCGCTGGTGTTAGAACGCTTCGCCCTGCGTTCCCACCCGCCGGCGGAGCCTCTGGGATGGTCAAGCGCAGCAGTCAACCGCTCCTCGCCTGGTTCCTCATCTGGGACGTGGTCGTCACCGCGGTCGCGTGGGTGGCCGCGTACTTCCTGCGCTTCGACACCGGCATCCCGCTCGTCAACAACCATCAGCCGGACTTCGCCCTGTGCTTCGGCAACCTGCCGCTGGTCGTCATCCTCGCCCTCGTCTCGTACCGCATCGCCGGGCAGTACCAGGTCCATCGGCTGCGGCGGTTCCGCGAGGAACTGGTCGCCGTCGCCAAGGGCGTCGGGCTGATGGCGCTCCTGGTCATGTCCACCAACTTCGCCCGGCAGTACGGGTACGAGTCGCGTCTGGCGATGGTGATGTTCGGGCTGATGGCGTTCCTCGGGGTGCTGACCACCCGGCGGCTGACGTGGACGGCGATCGGCCGGCTGCGGGCGATGGGGTACAACCAGAGCCATGCCTTGATCGTCGGTACCGGCCGGCTGGCCCGGCGGACTTCGCGGTCGCTGGAGCACGCCGCCTGGATGGGCATCCAGACCGTCGCCTATGCGGACGACCACCCGGAGAAGCACGGCCACACCGACAAGCCGGTGGTCGGCCCGATCACCGACCTGCCGCGGTTGGTCCACGAGCTGCACATCGAGCACGTCTTCATCGCCCTGCCGCTGAACCGCTACGCCGACGCCCGGCGGGTGTTCGACGCCCTGTCGCA
>DASSAT010000606.1:0-7929 GCA_035699305.1 Fimbriiglobus sp.
CCCGCAAAGCCGGGCTTGACCCACCCTACGGAAGAGTACCGCCACATCTCCTCCAGCTCGATTGCCGTGCTCGTCCAGATTGACACCGTGTCCCCGGCGTCCGCCAGGAATCGACTGAGCCGCGCGACGTACGCCTCGCAGCCTCCGATGGCCGGTGGGTAACGGTGGACGAAGTGGGCGACGTGCATCGGCGCCGTCCGTGGCGAAAAAGTGTGCCCGGAAGTCCCGCCGATTGTATACGATGACCAGTCGGTGAGCAGCCCGAGTTCGCCCCCGTAGCCCGGAGGTTCGTTGACCCCGATGATCCGCATCTCGTCGCTCGCGTCGTCGGTCCAGCCGTCCGCCACCCTCGCCGCCGGGGCCAAGGCCCGGGAACTCAAGGCGAAGGGCGTGCAGGTGTTCGATTTCAGCCTCGGCGAGCCGGACTTCGACACGCCCAAACACATCTGCGATGCCGCCGAGCGGGCGATGCGGTCTGGCCAGACGCACTACACCCCCGCCGGCGGCACCGCCGAGCTGCGCAAGGCCGTCGCCGGCTGGTACGGCAAGACCTACGGGTTCGCCTGCGGCCCGGAGAACGTGCTGATCTCCAACGGGGCCAAGCACTCGATCCACACCGCCCTGGCCGCCGCTGTCGGCCCCGGGGACGAGGTCGTCATCCCGACGCCATACTGGGTCAGCTACTCCGACCTGGTGCGGATGACCGGCGCGGCCGCGGTGCTGGTCGAGACCGAGATGGCGTCCGGGTTCAAGATGACCCCGGAGCAACTCAAGGCCGCGATCACCCCGCGGACGCGGCTCTTGATGCTCAACTCGCCGTGCAACCCGACCGGCTCGGTCTACACCCGGGCCGAGCTGGAGGCGCTGGTCGATACGCTGGTGAGCGAGTCGGACGCGGCGATCCTGTCGGATGAAATCTACGAGCAGCTCACTTACGGCGACGCGAAGCCGACCTGCGTGGTGACGCTGCGACCGGGGCTGAAGGACCGGACGATCACTATCAGCGGGGCGAGCAAGAGCTACGCGATGACCGGCTGGCGGATCGGCTGGACGGTCGCCCCGGCGCCGCTCGTCAAGGCGATGGACAACATCCAGAGCCAGGAGACCAGCTGCCCGTCGAGCGTCAGCCAGGCGGCGTGTGTCGTGGCGCTGGAATCGGCGGAGTCGGTGAAGTCGCTGGCCGAGATGCGGGCCGAGTTCGCCGCCCGCCGCGACCTGGCGGGCCGTCTGCTGAAGGAGATTCCGGGCGTGCAGGCGCCGGTGCCGGACGGGGCGTTCTACGTCTTCTTCCGGGTGGCCGACCACTTCGGGAAGTCGTTCGGCGGCAAGCCAGTGACGGACGCGCTGAACTTCTGCACAACGCTGCTGGAGCAGGCGCACGTGAATCTCGTGCCCGGCTCGGCGTTCGGGGCCGAGGGGTTCGTGCGGATGTCGTTCGCCACCAGCCGCGACGTGATCGAGGGCGGTCTGACCCGACTCGGCGGGTGGCTCGCCGATGGTCGTTAAGAGAAGACTTCACCACAAAGGTCACACAAAGGAACACAAAGGAAAACCAAGCCGCTGTCTTCTTTGTGTCTCCTTTGTGTGATCTTCGTGCCTTTGTGGTGAATGCCTTATACCGGGGGTCAGCCATGAGTGTGCTGTACCTGACCGAGGACGACGTTCGGCAACTGCTGACGATGGACGTGGCCCTGCCGGCGGTCGAGGCGGCGTTCCGCAAGCTGGCGCTGGACGAGGCCGAGAACGCCCCCCGGCAGCGCTGCCAGACTGACCAGGTGATGCTGCACGTCCTGCCGGCCGCGGCCAAGACGCTCGGGGCGATCGGGTTCAAGGCGTACACCACCGGCAAGTTCCCGGCGAAGTTCCACGTCACCCTCTTCGACCCGAAGACCGGCGAGATGACCGCCCTGATCCAGGCCGACTACCTCGGCCAGGTGCGGACCGGGGCGGCCAGCGGCGTCGCCACCAAGAAGCTCGCCCGGCCGGACGCGACGACCGTCGGGCTGTTCGGCACCGGCAAGCAGGCCCGCACGCAGCTGCTCGCCGTGTGCAAGGTGCGGCAAGTGAAGCAGGTCCGCGTCTACGGCCGGGACGAGGAGAACCGCAGGCGGTTCGCCGCGGAGATGGGCCGGGAGTGCGGCACGGAGGTGGTCCCGGTTGCGTCCCCCGAGGAGGCGGCGAAGGGACTGGATATCATCATCACCGCGACGACCAGCCGCGAGCCGGTACTGCTGGGCGAGTGGGTCGCCGATGGGGCGCACCTGAACGTGATCGGGTCGAACTACCTGTCGAAGTCCGAGATCGACGTCGAGGTGCTGCGTCGGGCGGCGCTGGTCGCGGTGGACAGCAGGGAGCAGGCGAAGCTGGAAGCCGGCGACTTCGTCGCGGCGCTTAAAGAGGGGGTACTGCACTGGCAGGACGTGTCGGAGCTGAGCCAAATCCTGGTCGGCCGCTACCCCGGCCGGCAGTCGCCGCAAGATGTCACCGTGTTCAAGTCGCTCGGCCTCGGCGTCGAGGACGTTGCCGTCGCGGCGAAGGTGGTCGAGTTGGCCCGGCAGCGCGGCGTCGGCCGGGAACTGCCGGTATGACGTTCGCCGCCCGGATGTCAGCGGGTCGAGCCGGGCTGGGGCGGCGGCCACAGCGACGGCGGTGGGGTCGGCTCAGCTTCGGTCGCCCGCCAAATGACGATCGGCTTGCCGTCCGGCCCCGTCCCCTGGATCGTCTTCAGCGGCGGCGCACCGGGAGGATACACCGGGTATACCGTCTCGATGCCCCCGGAGGTCTCCCCCCCGGGTGGAGGGGCATACTTGCGGTTACGCTTTTTTTTGCTCATGGCTCACGCTCGATTCGTATGAATTCGCGGGCGACGAGCCTGGAACGGCGACCCGATCGCAACCGCAGCTCATACCGACCTTTACCAAACAGCTTCAAGTACGGCAATTCCCAGACCCGACTGGTAACAGGATCACCGTCACGGAATGCGACGTGACATCCCGGATAGTAACAGGTCAATTCCTCACCATCTCGGCCGTCGAGCCACACCACTTCCACCGCGAACTCAACCCGTCTCGCATCAGCTCTGTCGTTGATAAATCGACAATACACCCAGGCATCAGGCAGTGTCGTCGGGAATTCCACATTGGCCACAAGTCGGAACAGATAGCTCACCCCGTTCAACGTGTACGGGTTGGCAGGGCTGACCAACCCTTCCACCGACGCTCCCCGGCACGCCAGAAAGTGCTGTACCCGGATCTTCGGACGGGCCATTCCGAAACCCTCGGTCGCACTTCCACTGCATTATACCTTACTGCTCACCCCGCCACGACCGGGAGCTTGCGGCGGCCGATGCCTTCCCCGTCGGTCGCCTTCGGCAACCTGGCGGCGTTGTCCGCCTCCCACCGGGCGACCTCTTCCATCAGCGCGTCCACGATCTCCTTCTCCTCCACCCGGCGGACGATCTCGCCGTTGCGGAAGATCATCCCCTTGCCGTTGCCGGCCGCGATGCCGATGTCGGCTTCGCGCGCCTCGCCGGGGCCGTTCACCACGCACCCCAGCACACTGATCTTCACCGGCAAGCGCCGGCCGGAGAGCCGCTTCTCCAACTCGGCGATGATCGCCTCCAGGTCGATCGCCAGCCGGCCGCACGTCGGGCAGGCGATCAGCTCCGGACGGCGGACCCGCCGCTGCGTCGCTTGCAGGATGTCGAACGCCGCCGCCACCTCCGGCACCGGGTCGCCCAGCAGCGAGACGCGGATCGTGTCGCCGATCCCGTCGAGCAGGATCGGGGCCAGCCCGGCGGCGGACTTCGTGACCGCGTATGGCGGCTTGCCGGCCTCGGTGATGCCGACGTGCGTCGGGTAGTCGGCCAGCTTCGCAAAGAGGCGGTAGGCGTCCACCGCCACCAGCACGTCCGACGACTTTAGCGACACGATGATGTCGCGGTAGCCCTCGGACTCGGCGGTCTCGATGTGCCGAAGCGCGCTTTCGACCATCGCCGGCGGGCACGGGAAGCCGTACTTCTCGCATAGCTCCCGCTCCAGCGACCCGGCGTTGACGCCGATCCGCATCGGGATGCCCTTGGCCTTCGCCTTGCTGACCACCTGCCGGAACCGGTCGGTGCTGCCGATGTTGCCGGGGTTGATGCGAATCTTGTCCACGGGATGATCCAACGCCGCCAGCGCCATCTTGTAGTCGAAGTGGATGTCGCAGATCAGCGGCACGCCGATCCGCGATCGGATCGCGGACAGGGCGCCGGCGTCCTCCGGCTTCGGCACCGTCACCCGCACCAGCTCACAGCCGGCTTCTTCGAGCGCGTGAATCTGCGCGACGGTCCCCTCCACGTCGAAGGTGTCCGTCGTGGTCATCGACTGGACGCGGATCGGGTTATCGCCGCCGATCGGGACGCCGCCGACGACCACCTCGCGCGTCTTGTGCCGCGGCTTGCCGGGGACCTTCGGCGCGGCCTCCAGGACGCTCAGATCGAACCGGGAGCCGGCGGACATCGGCGAACCCTCGCGGAGAGCTTTGCGGCGTCAAGTATCTAACCGTTGTCAATCTAGGACGTTCACCGCGAACCCGTCAACCCGAGGCGAACCCTGCCGGCCGGGGCGGTGTCCGAGGGCATATGAGTACGCCCCTTTCCGAGTTCGCGGCCGATCACAAGACCGTCGTGGCCGCGGCCGCGGCGGCCGCGGGGATCTCCGAGCCGGTCGTCTTCGACCCGGACGACTTCGCCGATCCGCTGCTGGAGAACTCGGTCCGCGGGCCGCTGGTGCCGGTGGACGGGGTGTTGATCCGGGACTGGGACCGGAGCTGGCGGGCGACCTGGCCGGGCGTGAACTATGGCATCCGTGTCTACCGGGCGGACGGCGTCACCTTCGCCCGAGGGTACTGCGGGCTGGCACCGGAACTGACCACGACCGGGTTCCACGTCTTCGTGGTGGACCGCCGGGACTACTCCCGGCTGTTCCGGTTCGCCCTCCGGTGCAAGCGGGCGACCACGGCCGCGGCGGCGCCGCCGGTCATGCCGGCGGGCCAGCGGGACGTCCTGTGGCAGAACACCGTCGGCTTCCTCGAACCGGCCAACCTGAAGCGGCTGCGTGGGTACGGCGGCCGGGCCAAGCGCGGGCTGTTGCTGACCGGCCCGCCGGGCAACGGCAAGACGTCCGCCTGCCGGTGGGTGAGGCAGGAGGCCGAGCGGCGCGGGTGGGAGGCCAAGGTGGTCGGCCCGGACGAGTACCAGGCCGCCCGCCGCGACTGCACCAACCCGGCCGAGGCCGTCCGCAATCTGTTCCGGGTGACCGGCCGGGGGATCGTCTTCTTCGACGACATGGACATCGCCCTGCGGGACCGGGACACGGTCAAGGAGACCGACGATCAGGCGGTGTTCCTGGCGGCCCTCGATGGACTGGAGGTGAACGAGGGTGTGGTCTACGTGTTCACCACCAATTGCCCGGTGGACCTGATCGACCCGGCGTTCCGCCGGCCGGGGCGGATCGACCTGACGCTCGCCTTCCCGAAGCCGGGCGCCGCGTTGCGGCGCGAGCTGGTCGGCCGCTGGAACGCGGACCTCCGGGCCGCCCTCGACCTCGACCGGGTCGTGCGGGAGTCGGACGGCATGAGCTTCGCCGACGTCGAGGAACTCAAGAACCTGCTGGTGATGCGGTTCGTGGACGGCGGCGGCTGGGACTGGGACTGGGCGACGGAGCAGTTCCGGGCGAACCGATCCGGGCTGGCGGCGCGGCGGGCGGACCGGCCGGTCGGCTTCACCGTGGGGCCGGTCGTCCTCAACGGGCAGCACTGACCGGCCGGACGGTTTCTCATGACCCCTTCATCGGGAGAGGGTTATAAGGTATCTTGGGTGTATGAATTCCGTGGCCGGCGGGGGTTTACGCCGTGCGGGTTCTACTGGTCGAAGATCAGGCGACGCTTCTGAAGAACCTCCGCCAGGGGCTTGAGGAGGAAGGGTTCGCCGTCGATACCGCGCCGGACGGGGACGAGGCGGACGTCAAGGCCCGCAGCACCCCCTACGATGTGATCGTCCTGGACATCATGCTCCCCAAGCAGGACGGGCTGACCCTGCTCAAGCGGTGGCGGATGTCCGGGATTTCCACCCACGTCCTGATGCTGACCGCCCGGGGGACGCTCGACGACAAGGTGTCCGGGCTGGACGCCGGGGCGGACGATTACCTGAGCAAGCCGTTCGAACTGGACGAGCTCCTGGCCCGCATCCGGGCGCTGGTCCGCCGCGGGCACCAGGTCAAGTCGCCGGTCATCAAGGTCTACGACCTGACCCTCGACACGGCCGCCCGGCAAGTGCAGCGCGGCGGGCACAAGATCCACCTGACGCCGCGGGAGTACGCCCTGCTGGAGTTCCTGGCGTTCCACCGCGGGCGGGTGGTGACCCGGACGATGATCTGGGAACACCTGTACGACGAGTACGACGAGAACACGTCGAACGTGGTGGACGTGTACATCCGCTACCTGCGGAACAAGATCGACAAGGGGTTCGACCCGCCGTTGATCCTGACCAAGTGGGGCGAGGGGTACATGCTCCGCGGCGATGACGCGCCCCCGGCCAACGGCAACGGGACGCACGAGAAGGAACGGCCCCGGACGGGCCGGGACGGTAAGCGGTAGGCCGGGCGGGCCGGGCCGACTCGCACCGGACCGCTCGCCATGCCAATTCACCTGTGATAGACTCAGCGGCGTGGGCCGGCGTGTTGGCCCACGCCGTGCCGGCATTTCCCCCGCCGTCGGTGGCCTCCGATGCCTTCGATCCGCCGCTCGCTGATCGCGTACTTCCTGCTCCTGCTCGGGGCGGCCCTGGCCGCCGTCGGCGTTCTGGTGGACCGGTTCGCCGGCGCGGCGATGCGTGCCCGGGCGACGGCCGAGGCGGGCCGGATCGAGCAGGACTACACCTACCGGGTCAAGGAGTCGGAGGCGAGCTTCGACGAGGACCTGGAGCGTCAGTCCACCGCCCTGGGTAAGGAGTTCCGCCTGCACAAGTACTTGATTGAGACTCGGGACTGGCAGCGGAGGAGCGAACGGGGCCGGGGGTCGTTGGACTGGGAGAAGCCGTACTGGGCAGCGGTCATCTCCGCCCAGGTCGCCGGGATGGGTCAGGGCTGGGCCGACCTGGCGCAGGTCGGGGCGGCGAACCCCCGCTGGGTCTGGGCACCGTTGCACCGGACGATGGAACGGAAGCACGTCGATGAGCAACTCCGTCACGCCTTCGCGGAGAGCACCGAGCCTCACCCGAAGTACTACCAGTTCCACTATCCGAACCCGCGGACCCGCAAGGTGATCCGCTCCGACCGCCAGACGACCAAGCTGCCCCCGATCCCGATCGCCGAGTACAACGCCGTCTCGACCTCGGTCTCGGACTTTGTTCGCAAGGACGTGGTGATGATCAGCGGCGAGCGGGTCCGCCGGGTGGTCATCAAGGCCCCGACAACCGGCGGGCCGTTCCGCGGGTTCATGCCGCAGGCGAACCGGGCGACTGCGGGGACCGACCCCGCTACCGCGCCGCCCCTGCCCGACCCGCAACCGTTCATCTACGTACAGGTCGGTCAGCCGATGGCCGACCTGGAGCGAACCCTCGCCGAACATGCCGCCAAGCGCGAGGCGGATCAGAAGCAACTCGCCACCGAGACCCGGAAGGCCATGACTGGTCTGCGGATCAAGCTGGCCCTGATCGGCGGTCTCACGTTCGCGGCCCTGGCGGTGGGTGGCTGGCTCGTAGTCGGCCGCGGGGTGGCCCCGATCCGCAAACTGTCCGACGCCGTTAGCCGGGTGTCCGAGAAGGACTTCCGCCTGCCGATCGCGGAGGGCGATCTGAGCCGCGAACTGCTGCCGATCCACGGCCGTCTGACGCAGACCCTCGACGAACTGCGGCGGGCGTTCGAGCGGGAGAAGCAGGCCGTCGCC
>DASSAT010000607.1:0-3641 GCA_035699305.1 Fimbriiglobus sp.
GGTGTACGGAAACGAAAACCGCGGGGCAACGAGGCCCCGCGGTCCGCGTGGCGGATCGGCCGGCTACTGCTGCGGGGCCGGCTCGCTGGGGGCCGACTCCACGGGGGCGCGGCGGAACAGCCCGAGCCGGGACCGGACCGACTCCCGCAGGTTCGGGTTGACCCAGTACGCCGACGACTCGTAGTTGCCGCTGGCGTCCCGCACCAGCGGCGGCTCCTTGAACTCCTTCATCCAGGCAAATTCGCCATCGACCACCGCCCGGGAGGCCGCCCGGCGGGCCGCTGCCGGGTCGGCGGCGACGACCCCGGCGCCGACCAGCCCGGCCAGGGCGTCGGTCTTCTGCCCCACCCGTCGCAGCACCTCGCGCTCGGACTCGGACGGGTTCTTCTTGTTCGGGAAGACGTCGGCGACCGCCTCGGTGGCGATCCGGGCCATCGCCTCGTCCTCGGCCACCGCCAAGCGGAAGTCGTCGGCCCGGGTCTCGGTCCCCTGCGCCCCGGTCAGCGCCCGGGCCATGTCCGGCATCATCGGGACGAGTGCCCGGCTGGCCTCGGCCATCTGCCTGGCGCGGGCCACGACCGCGCCGTCATCGACCAGCAGCTTGATGAGCTTCAGGTCGAACTCGTAGGTCGCCTCCTCGGTTTGGTCGGACCGCTCCGGGCGGTGGAAGTTCGGGTACGCCCGCAGCACCTCGCGCCACCGGGCCAGCGCCTCGACGTACAGCCGGGCCGCCCGGATGTTGTCGGCGTTGAGTCGAGCCTGGTCCGCGTCCCAGAGCCGCTTGCGGGCGTCCACCGTCAGCGGGTCCATCTCCGCCCGGCTGGACTCCAGGAAGAACGGGAAGTTGGTGATCTGGCGGTTCTGGTCGTAGAAGGCCAGGGCACGCATGGCCTCGAGCTTCTGCGCCGTCCAGCCGCGGGCCTCCATCTCCTCCGGGGTCATGTCCGGCGGCAGCCCGGCCGGCAGCCCCCCCGCCAGGAACTCCAGCCGCTCGCGGCGGCCGGCCGTCAGGACCAGAGCGTTGTCCTCGCCGTGCTTGTTCCACATCTGCCACGCCTTGGCCCACTCGACCTGCGAGTTCGCCGGGGCGTCCGCGTCCTTGGTCGTCAGCCGCACCTCCCGGTCGCCGGGGAACCACCGGTTGGCGGCGCCGGCCCGCTCGTCCGGGTCCCAGTACGACCCCTCGTCGAACCACCCCTCCTTCTGGAGCCGCTCGGCCAGGTACGACTGCGACCGCGGGGCGTACTGGCGGAAGATGATCAGCGCCGGCGACCGCGGCATCCGGTAGCGGAAGGCGTCGTACTCGTCGGGCCGCGGGGACATCCACGGCAGCGGCAGGCCGGTCGCCTTCTCGACCTTCGGCGGCGGCACCACCGTCAACGAGTACGCGAACCAGGCCCGCGAGGCATTGAAGGCGTCGAACGCGTCGGTCATCGGCCGGCTGGTGGTGCCGACCTCGCTGGTGACGTACTCGTCGGCCGCCGCCTCCGGGAACGGCGGCGGCAGGATCGGGAACTGGTTCTCCCGGTCGGCCAGCTCCTCGCCGTTCTTGAACAGGGTCGGGATCCGCGCGTTGTCGCGGAGGAACTGCACCACCTCCTCTGGCCGGGCGCAGTTCACCTTGGTCCGCAGCCGCCGGACCAGCTGCGGGTTCTTGCGGCAGAACTCGCGGAACGCGACCGGGTCCACCGGCTTGTTCGCCGGCTGGAGCAAATCTGGATTGCGGGCGGCCGGCGGGATGCACGACAGCTGCATCAGCGACCGCAGGGTGTTCACCTTGTCCGAGACGCCGAATTTGTTCTGGTAGTAGAAGCCGATCTGGAAGCGGATGTCCGGGGAGCCGATCTTGCGGCCGTCGTTGGACCGCCGGTCCACCTTGGTGTTGATCTTGTCCCCTCTGGCCAGGAGTTCGATGCCGCGGGCGATGTAGAAGTACATGTCGCCGAGCTTGTCGTTCTCGACGGACACGTTGTAGGCGATGTTCCAGCTCTGGAAGATCCAGGGGGTGATGAAGTTCGGCTGGAGGCGGGTGACCAGATCGACCAGGATCTCGAACTCGTGGAACTCGTTGCGTTTCTGCTTCTCGATGGCGGCCCGCCACAGAAGGGTGATCGCCACCCCCCGGGACCCGACCAGGCTCAGCCGGATGGCCGACCCGGCGATCTCCGGGTCGCCCAAGTCGAGTTCGCGCAGCTCCAGGTCCGTGGCCTGGGCCAGGACCGAGTGCCGGGCCAGGGAGTCGGCGACGCGGTTCAGCCCGGTCGGGGCGGCCGCGGCCGCCCGCGCCGGGTTGCCGAACGGCACGTCGAGCTTGCCGCGCCAGAAGATGCTGACGGTGAACAGGGCGACGATCAGGGCGATGTACAGCCCCTTCCGCCGGCCCGCCGCGCGCTGCATCGGGTTCGCCATGTCCGCCACCCCCGAATAAATCCCAAATCCCAAGCACCAAATCCCAACCAAACCCGCCCCTTGGGATTTGGTGCTTGGGATTTGGGATTTCCTTGTTAAGCTGCGACCTCGCGCGACCGCATCAGGTAGTACCCGAGGACGAACCACGGCAGCAGGTAGCCGACCACGACCAACAGGTTCATCACCAGGCTCTCGAAGGGGATGTTGAACCCCTCCTGCACGAAGTTGGTCCAGTTGTAGGCGTACACGTCCGGGACCACGTTGAGGAACCGCCGCACCAGCCACGCGAACCCCTGGTCCAGCCCCTCGGCCGCGCGGGCCAGCGGGTTGGCCTCGTCCACCTGAGCAGTCGCCTGCTGGGCGTTGAGCAGCTGGTTCATCGACCGGAACGGGCCGCCGACGAAGCTGTGCCCGCTGGCCAGGTCGGTCAGGTGCTCGCCAGCGTACCCGGCCAGGAACAGGAACCCGGCGCACAGGAAGCTGATGACCCCAGCCAGGTACGTGCTACAGCAGACCGCTAGCCCAATGACGATCGCCACCCGGCACCACAGCCCGACGGCGGCCTTGAAGTAGTTCTCGGCGAACGGCCGCTCCCCCTCGATGAAGTACAGGTCGCCCGCGGCCATCCCGACCATCTGGCTGCTGGTCTCGGCCTTGACGTATACCTGGGCCAGCGGCGGGGCCGGCTTGCCCGGCTCGGTTGGCGGGGCGCCCGCCCGGGCGTTCTTGAACAGCCCGACCGGGACCGGGATCGAGTCCGGGTGGTAGTCGAAGATCTCCTTGCCCGACACCTCGTAGAACCCGTACTTCTCGGCCAACTGGTTGACCACCTTCCACTCCTCGGACCCCGGCCGGGCCAGCGCCAGCACCGACTCCGGGTTCAGCCCGCCAGCCTCCCGGCCCTTGATCCGGCCGAGTAGCTCCCGGGCCTCGTCCAGGTACTGCTGCCGCTTCTCCGGCTGCGCCCACTTCCAGGTCCCGGACCGGTCGGACGGGTCCGTCGGCGGTTGCTGTGGGCACTGCCAGCTGACCACTCGGATGGCCAGGTCCACCCCGCGGTTCTCCTCCCCCTTGGTCATGCGGAAGATGTCGAAAGTGAACTCCAGCGGGACGAAGTCCTGGGTGCCCGACACCTGGGCCGGCAGGTCGTGGAACGCCCAGATTGCCCGCTGGGTGCTGGCCGGGTCGCCGCCGATGTACCGCCGGTAGTCGAACTCGCGGCCGACGTTCAC
>DASSAT010000608.1:0-2725 GCA_035699305.1 Fimbriiglobus sp.
AAACCGGAGATCGGTCCTGGTTGTCTGCTGTAATCCGGTCTTCACATCCGCGTCTTATCCGCGCTCGAAGACCCGCGTCATCCGCGGCCCTGACTTGGATCGGTCCTGGTTTTCTGTCTGTAATCCTGCTTTCTTATCCGCGTCGTCATCCGCGCTCGAAGACCCGCGTCATCCGCGGCCCTGACTTGGATCGGATGGCGGAGGTTCAAGTCTGGGCCGCGGCAGCCGTGCCGTCTCGAACACTTTGCGGCGGAACTGTGGCTTCGGGCCGAAGTTGAACAGCAACCCCACCTCGATGCTCGACGCCCTCAGGTAGTTGACGAGTTGCGCTTCGTGTTCCAGGGCTATCTGCTCGGCCGCCTTCAACTCGACGATCACGCACTCCTCGACTAGCAGGTCCGGGAAGTATTCGCCGACGTGGGTGCCGTCGTAGAAGACGTCGAGCTTGGCGAAGGGCACGACCCGGAGTCCGCGCTTGCGGAGTTCGTGGGTCATCGCGTTCTGGTACACCTTCTCCAGGAATCCGTACCCGAGCGTGTTGTACACCTGGTAGAACGCCGCGATGATCTGCTCGGTCAGGTCCTGGTGCTTTAGCATCGCGGCATCTCCATAATCCTATCTTCATCTCGGCTTCTTTATCCGCGTCTTATCCGCGCTCGAAGACCCGTGTCATCCGCGGCCCTGCCTTTCTTCTGCTACTTCTTCTTTCTCTTCTTCCCGTCCTTCTTCTTCGCCTGGGTCACGGTGATCGGCACCGGCGGCGCGACGACCGCCGCGCCCGCGGCCGTGCCGCGGATGACGACCGCCCCCGGCCCGACCGCCGCGTTTGCCGCCGCGGTCAACTCGAACTCCACCGCCATCGCCCCCTTCGCAAACAGCTTGAGCTTCGCCAGCGGCTTGAGCTTCGCCGTCACGTTGGCCGGCGTGCCCACGGCGACGAGTTGGACTCCCTCGACGAAGCCTGGGCCGCGCGTCACCGTTACCTTGCCCTTGACCTTGCCCCCCTGAGCCACCTCGGGCTTGTCGAGCGTCACCGCCAGCGTGAACGGCGGCGGCGGGGTGACGGCCGCCGCGACCGTCGTCGTGAACTCCGCCGGCGGGTTCGGCAGGTCCGCCAGCGCCTCCTTGACCTCGCCGAGCACCGACCCGAACCGGACGACCTCCTTGCCGTCGATCGTCGCTGTCGCCTTCAGGTGCACGGTCTGGAGTCCCGGTGCCGTCCCCATCCTCGCCGTCACCGGCACGAACAGCGGCGCCGCCGGCGACGGGTTCGCCCCGGCCGGCACCGTCAGCGACCCGGCGAGCACGTCCGACCCGGCGACGGTGAGTTCGACCGCCCCCGCGAAGCCGTTCGTCTTGGTCAGGCCCGTCACCGGGATCAGCCCGAGGCCGCCAGCCGGCACGTCGATCCGGTCCAGCCCGATGGTGACGGCGAAGTCCGGGGCGACCGGCGCCACCGACAGGTGGTAGACCTCGCTCGGCCCGGCGAGGTAGTTCAGGTGCTCGCAGGCGACGATGAAGTCGCCGTCCGCCGGCGCCTCGAACTCAACGCGGGTGGGGATCTGCTGCGGGTTTGACTTGGCCAGTTCCTCCCCTTTCGCGTCGAGCACCCGCAGGTAGACCTCGGTCGGGGCGTTTAGCTGGTACGTCAGCGCCTCGATCGCGTACTTCGTCCCCTTCTTCGCGGCGAAGCTGAAGTGGTCCAGGTCGTTCTTCTCGGCGAACCGGGCCGAGACGCCGCCAGGGACCGGCAGCGGGTTCGCCTGTTTCGGGTCGTTGTTCGGCTCCTGCTCAGTCGTCTCCGGGGTGTCGCTCAGCCGCACCGGCACTGGCCACCCGGCGGCGCCGTCGGCCCGCCGCGGCGCGACGGACACCACCGGCACCGCCGGGTCGGTCGGCGCGGTGATGTCCACCGGCTTGACGCCGTCCAGGCCGGGGCCGCTGAAACTGACTTCCGCGGTCTTGCCGCGCTGGACGGCCAGCGGGAACGCGGTCGTCGCCCCGGGGAAGCGGCCGATCCGCAGCCGATAAGCGTAGTCGGACCCGCCGCGGTAGGTGGTGTCGCGGACCTCGGCGATGAGGTCGCCGGACTCCTTCGGGACGTACACCACGCGGGCGTCGGACTGGAGGCCGGGGGTGTCGTCGGCGTAGACGCCGCCGAGTTCTTTGCCGGTGCCGTCGGACAGGATGACCACCGGGTCGATCGGCGAACCGATCCGCCGGCCGAGCACCTCGACGGTGATCGGTTCGCCGGCCCGCACCGGGAACCGGAAGTAATCGGCCGACTCCTTCTCCGCGGCGCCGGCGACGACGCACGGCACCGGCACCGTCTGCGGCGACGCCTTCGACTTGTTCTTGCCGGCCTCCGCGACCTCTGGCAACTCGTCGAGGCAGATCGGCCGGAGGTTCGAGACGCCGGCCGTGGTGGCGACGCGCAGGGCGTACAGTCCCGTCCGCGCGTCGGCCGGCACGTCGAGCTTGACGGTGAGCTTCTTCGCGTCGGTCTGCTTATCGGGGATGGTGGCCGTGCCGCCGAACGAGGTCCAGACCGCGGTGGCGTTGGTCAGGTTCGTGCCGGTGAGGACCAGTTCGACGGAGGCGCCCGGCTTCGCGCCGAGGTTGGCGGAGGTGGTGAGGGTGGGGTAGCCGGCCGGGACGGCGGGCGCGGCAGCCTTCGGCTGAGCGCCCGCGGGTGTCGGCAGCAGCGCGGCGATGAGCACGACCG
>DASSAT010000609.1:0-4776 GCA_035699305.1 Fimbriiglobus sp.
GGACCACACTGAGACACACCAAGTCCGCTCGCGGAGCGAGCGGACCACTCTGAGACACACCAAGTCCGCTCGCGGAGCGAGCGGACCACTCTGAGACACACCAAGACCGCTCGCGGAGCGAGCGGACCACTCTGAGACACAAGCTGCCGGGAGGTCGGGAATGCGATGAGAGCCGATACCATGCCCCCGTTCGACTTCTTCGACCCGGCCACGGAGGTCAAGGTCGTGGAGGGCCGACTGCCGCACTGGTCTCAGCACGGGGTCGTCTGCTTCATAACGTGGCGAACCTGGGATTCGATGCCGGCCGACGTACTGGCCGGCTGGCTGGCGGAGCGAAACACGTGGCTCCGTTGTCATCACATCGATCCCGAATCCGCGGACCTGGCGGCGCTGGTGGAGCGTCTGCCCTCCGATCTGCGGCACACGTTCCGCCAGTTCGTATCGAACAGGTGGGAAGAAACCCTGGACCGGTGTCATGGCACATGCGTACTCCGACGGCCGGATTACGCGAGGATCGTTGCCGACAGCTTGTTGTTCTTTGACAGCGAACGGTATCTGATGACGGACTTCGTCGTCATGCCGAACCACGTCCATCTTCTCGTCGCGTTCCCCGACGCCGATCGGATGTGTAAGCAGTGTGAATCCTGGAAGCACTACACGGCTGTTCGCCTGAATAAGCTGCTCAGACGGACGGGCCGGTTCTGGGAGACCGAGAGCTTTGACCACCTGGTCCGCAGTGAAGAGCAGTTCGACTACCTTCGCCAATACATCGCCGATAACCCTTCACGCTCGGCACTGAAGCCGGGTGAGTTTATTCATTATTCCCGCCCGCGCACTGAGCCTGCGGCGCGATAGGCGACCGCTCGCGAAGCGAGCGGACAACTCTCAGCACACGAGTATCTCAATGACTACACGATGCGTCCTCGTCCTCGCCTCGGCAGTTCTCATCCCCTCGCTCCTCTACGCCGCCGACCCGGACCTCGCGGCGTACCTCGGCAAGCCGGTCATCGGCCCTCGGCACACGGTCAACGAGGTCATCGAGTACTGCGACGCCCGCATCCCGGCCGTCCCGCAAGTGAAGGACGTGAACGAGTGGCGCGCGTTCGCCGACAAAACCCGCGCCGACGTGCTCACCAACGTCGTCTTCCGCGGCGAGGCGGCGAAGTGGCGACACCACAAGGTGAAGGTCGAACGGCTCGGCACCCTCCCGAGCGGCGACGGGTACAAGCTCTCGAAGCTCCGCTACGAGGCGCTGCCGGGGTTCTGGGTGCCGGCCCTGCTCTACGAGCCGGCAAAGCTCGTCGGCCAGGTGCCGGTCGTGCTGAACGTCAACGGCCACGAGGGGGTCGGCAAGGCGGTGGCGTACAAGCAGGTCCGGTGCGTCAACCTCGCCCGCAAGGGGCTGATCGCCCTGAACGTCGAGTGGGTCGGCATGGGCCAGCTCCGCACCGACGGCTTCAACCACGCGAAGATGAACCAGCTCGACCTGTGCGGCACCAGCGGCCTCGCCCCGTTCTACCTGGACATGAGCCGGGGGATCGACGTGCTACTGGCCCACCCGAACGCCGACCCGACGCGCGTGGCCGTCACCGGCCTCTCCGGCGGCGGCTGGCAGACCATCGTCCTGAGTTCCCTCGACACCCGGGTGACGCTCTCGAACCCGGTGGCGGGTTACTCCAGCTTCCGCACCCGCGCCCGCCACCCGAAGGACCTCGGCGACTCCGAGCAGACGCCAACTGATCTCGCCGTGTACGCGGACTACGCCACCTTGACCGCGATGCGGGCGCCCCGGCCGACGCTGCTGACCAACAACGCCACCGACAACTGCTGCTTCGAGGCCGGCTACACCCTGCCGCCGCTGCTGCGCGCCGCGGGGCCGGCGTTCCGGCTGTTCGGCCGGGCCGACGCCCTGCGGTCGCACGTCAACCACGACCCCGGCACCCACAACTACGAGCGCGACAACCGCGAGGCGTTCTACCGCATGGTTGGCGACTTCTTCTTCAACGGCGAGAAGTTCGACGCGAAGGAAGTGCCCAGCGACGACGAGGTGAAGAAGCCGGCCGAGCTGACCGTTGAACTGCCGGAGGGGAACAAGGACTTCAACGCCCTCGCCCGCGACCTGGCCGCGAAGCTGCCGACCGTCCCGGCGATACCGAGCGACCGCGCCGGCGTCGAGAAGTGGCAATCGGCGCTGCGCGAGAAGCTGCGGTCGGTGGTGAGGTACAAGGAGTTCGCGGCCCGGCCGGAGCCGAACGGGACCGAGACCGTCGGCGGCGTGACCGTCACCTACCGTCGGATGCGGGTCGGGGCCGACTGGACCGTGCCAGCGGTGGAGTTGACCCGCGGCACGCCGAAGCGGACGGCGATAGTGCTCGCTGACGGCGGACGGAAGGCGGCGGCCGCGAAGGCCGCGGCGCTGCTGGCGGACGGCTACCGGGTGCTTGCCATCGACCCGCTGGGCGTGGGCGAGGCGAAGATGGTTCACCCCGAAGGCGACAAACGCGAGCCGACGTTCGGGGGGGACAACCTGTATGCGCTGCTGCTGTCTACCGTCGGCGACCGGCTGCTGGGGCTTCAGGCGTCGCAAGTCGCGGCCGTCTGCCGGTGGGCGGGCGAGGAGTTCAAGACCGGGCCGGTGAAGCTGGTGGCGGTCGGGCCGCGGGTGTCGCTGGCCGCGCTGGTCGCTGCGGGGTTGGAGGGGACGGCGGTCGGGTCGGTCGAGGTGTCGAACCCGCCCGGTAGCTTGAAGGAGGCGATCGAGCAGAACCGGTCGTACAACGAATCGCCGGAGGTCTTCTGCTTCGGCCTGCTGGAGGCGGCCGACGTGCCGCAGATCGCCGCCCTGTGCGCCCCGCGGCCACTCACCGTGACCGACGCCTCGGAGCGCGCGAAGACGGAACTCGCCGGGCTGAAGACGGTGTACGCGGCGTTCGGGGCGGAGCACGACTCGCTGAAGTAAAACGCGCAACGCCCACGACCCGCGAGGTAGAACGCGCGGACCGCGGGCGCTGGTCGAAGTCCGGGGATCGGGCGTGGGAGTGTGCCTCCTCTCTGCCCCGGCCCCGGTTCTGCAACCCTAGTACACTTCGCCGCGGCGGGCGCGAAAAACCGCCCCTGGGACCGCGGCCGTCTCGGCCGCTCTTGCTACAAGGGTCGGGGCGCGCCGGTGTCGCCACAGGCTCCCGACTGGGGACACAAGAGCGGCCGGGACGGCCGCGGTCCCAGGGTGGGCTAGCTAGCCCCCACCGCGACGCCGATCCCCTTCTTCGCCAGCGACTCGTTGACGGCGGCGACGTACCGCCGGCCAGACGGCAGCAGCGGCTTGACGAGGTTGTAGTACCCGATGTACCACAGCGCCGCGACGCCGTCCATGAACCCGATCTTCTTCCCTTCCTCGTACGGCCGGCCGTAGTAGGAGATCGGCACCTCGTAGGTGCGGGCCTTGGTCTTGCACAACAGGGCCGTGATCTCGACCTCCATCCCGAACCCCTTGCTCGTCAGCACCAGGGGCTTGATGACCTCGGCCCGGAACGCCTTGTAGCCCGTCTCGATGTCGGACATGTTCCGGTTGGTCAGCAGGTTCGACAGGAACGTCAACCCGGTGTTGGCCAGGTAGTGGTAGAAGTACAGCACCCGGGCCGCCTTGCGGACCAGGAACCGGCTGCCGTACACCACGTCCGCCACGCCGAGCAGGATCGGAGCGATCACCTCCGGAATCTCGGCCGGGTCGTACTCCAGGTCGGCGTCCTGGATGATGATGATGTCGCCGGTCGCCAGCTCCAGCGCCGTGCGGATCGCCGCGGTCTTGCCCTGGTTGTGCGGCAACTGGTGGAAGTGGACCTTCGGCTCGCCCTCGGCCTTGCCGCGGACGACCTCGGCGGTGCGGTCCGTGGAGCCGTCGTCCACGACGACGACCTCCTTGACCACCGGCCCGAGGGCCAGCACCCGGTCGAGGATTTCGGCGACGGTCCGCTCCTCGTTGTACACCGGGATCAGCACCGAAAGCCGGCCGATCGGATCACCCATCGCAGTTGGCCCCTGGCCGCCGTCCAGCACGCACACGCCTAGCCCGGATCGGCCGACGCGGACGGAGGCCGCTAGTGTCGTCGAAGTCATGACGTTCCCTCGTCCAGAATACCCGGTCCGTGGGCGAACCGCGGGCGAATCACCCGGGCCGGCACCCCGGCCGCGATCACGCCGTCCGGCAGCGGCCGCGTCACCACCGACCCGGCGCCGACGATCGTCCCGCGGCCGACGTCGGCCAGCACCACCGCGGCGCTGCCGATCCACGCCCCGGCCCCGATCCGCACCACCCGCCGCTCCCCGCCCTGGTCCTTGATCGGTACCACGGGGTCGGTCGTGTAGTGCGTCCGGCCGCCGCTGGGGACGTGGACCCCGGCCGCGATCAGCACGTCGCGCTCCAGGTGGACCAGCCCCAGGTAGCACCGCGGGCCGACGTAGACGCCGGCCTCGATCACCGCCCCGGCCTGCGAGAAGAGCGTCCCGTAGGACACCTCCGCCGACCGGTCGCACCGGGCCAGCACGCGGGCCAGGAACGCACGCCGCAGGTAGACGCCGGTCAGCCCCGGGAGGCAAGCCAGCGCCTGCGACGCCCCTTCCAGCGCCCGGTCCCGGCCGAGGACCGCCGCCCCGAGCCGGTAATACGCCAGCCACGGGAGGACGGCCACGGTCGCCAGGGCGTGCAGCCCGGCCTTGACAACGACCTTGGCCGCTGACGGCCGAGCCGCGGAGGGGATCACGAGAGTCGGCAGTGAC
>DASSAT010000610.1:0-8752 GCA_035699305.1 Fimbriiglobus sp.
GCCGACTTCCTGGTAGACTTCGGCCCCGGTCCCGGCACCCGCGGCGGCGAGGTGGTCGCCGCGGGCACCCCGGCCGAAGTGTTCGCCAACCCCGCGAGCCTCACCGCCCAGTACCTCACCGGGGCGAAAGAGATCTCCGTCCCGAAGCAGCGGCGCGAGCCGACCGGCAAGGCGTTGCGGATCGTCGGCGCCCGACAGAACAACCTCAAGAACGTCTCGGTGGACATCCCGCTCGGGGTCTTCGTCTGCGTCACCGGCGTGAGCGGATCGGGCAAGAGTTCGCTCATCAACGACATTCTCCTAGAGGCCGTCCTCGCGCGCGGCCAGCTCGACCCGGACACAGCCCCGGAGGAGAACGGCGACGAGGTCGAACACGCTGTCGGGGCGCATGACCGGATAGAGGGGTTCGAGCACATCGACAAGGTGATCGACATCGACCAGTCGCCGATTGGCCGCACTCCGCGGTCGAACCCGGCCACCTACATCAAAGTGTGGGACGAGATTCGATCGCTGTTCGCCCAAATGCCCGACGCGAAAGTCCGCGGCTACCAGCCGGGGCGGTTCAGCTTCAACAAGCCCGGCGGCCGGTGCGAGGCGTGCGAGGGGAACGGCTCCAACCGGCTGGAGATGGACTTCCTGGCCGACGTGTGGGTGACGTGCCCGGTCTGCGAGGGCCGGCGCTTCAACCGCGAGACTCTTCAGGTCAAGTACCGCGGCAAGTCAATCCACGATGTGCTGGAGCTGGAGGTGGCGCAGGCGCTGGAGCACTTCGAGCACGTCCCGAAGATCGCCGCGATGCTCCAGACCCTTCATGACGTGGGGCTGGACTACATCAAGCTCGGCCAGCCGTCGCCGACACTCTCCGGCGGCGAGGCACAGCGGGTGAAGCTCGCCAAGGAGCTGTGCCGACGCAGCACCGGCAAGACGCTCTACGTCCTAGACGAGCCGACGACCGGGCTGCATTTCGAGGACGTGCGCAAGCTGCTCGACGTGCTGCACGGGTTCGCCGACCAGGGGAACACGGTGCTGGTGATCGAGCACAACCTGGACGTGATCAAGACGGCGGACTGGGTGATCGACCTCGGCCCCGAGGGCGGCTCCGGCGGCGGCGAAATCGTCGCCGCGGGGACGCCGGAGCAGATCGCTGCGAACGGCGCCTCGTTCACCGGAAAGGCGCTGGCGCCGATCCTGTTCCCGAAGCGCAGCCCACGGACTGCCGTCCGTGGGCTTAACGGCAAGCGCTCCAAGAAGCCAGCAACCGAGTTCATCACCCACCTGGAGGTCCAGGGCGCGCAGCAGCACAACCTCAAGAACATCACCGCCCGTATCCCGCGGGAGAAGATGACCGTCTTCAGCGGCCCGAGCGGGTCCGGCAAGTCGTCCCTGGCGATGGACACCATCTACGCCGAGGGGCAGCGGCGCTACGTCGAGAGCCTGTCCAGCTACGCGCGGCAGTTCCTCGGGCAGGTGCAGAAGCCGAAGGTCGAGCACATCACGGGGCTGTCGCCGGCCATCGCCATCGAGCAAAAGACGACGAGCAAAAGCCCGCGCTCGACCGTCGGCACCGTCACCGAGGTGTACGACTACCTGCGCATCCTGTACGCCCGGCTCGGGGCGCGGCACTGCCCCCACGACGGCACGCCGATCAGCACCCAGACGGCCGACCAGATCGTTGAAAAAATACTCGCGCTGCCGGAGGGGACGAAGCTGTACGTCCTGGCCCCACTGGAGCGCAAGGTGCAGGAGAAGTACGACGCCCTGTTCGACGAGGTCCGCCGGGCCGGGTTCGTGCGGATGCGGGTGGACGGCCGGTCGTACAGCATCGACGAGCCACCTACGATTGACCACCGGCGCAAGCACACCGTCGAGGTGGTGGTGGACCGCAACGTCGTCCGACCTGGCACTCGGACGCGGATCGCCGAGGCGGTCGAGCAGGCGCTGGAGTTGGGCCGTGGCGTCGTCCACCTGGCGTTCGTCGATGCGGAGAAGGACGAGCCGCAGTGGCGGGTGGACAAATACAGCCAGCACCTCGCCTGCCCGACCTGCGGCCGCAGCTATGAGCAACTGAACCCGCACAACTACTCGTTCAACAGCCCGCTCGGCTGGTGCCCGACGTGCGAGGGATTGGGGTTCCAGCGCGGGGCGAACGTCAACCTGCTAGTCCGCGACGGGTCGCTGTCGCTGCGGCAGGGGGCCGTCGCCGCGTGGCCGTCGCTGGAGAAGAAAAGCCCGTTCCTGCCGTTCGCCGAGGCACTGGCGCGGCACGTGGGTTTCAGCCTGGACACGCCGTTCGACGATTTGGACCCGCGGCACCAACGGTCGATCCTCCACGGGACCGGTGACGACCTCATTTCCCTCGCCCCTCGCCCCTCGCCCCTCGCCCCTCGCTTCCAGTACAAGGGTCTCTTCCCCACCGTCGATGAGGCGTCGCGGATCAGCTTCGTCTACCGCCAGCGGCTCGCCCACTTGGTCGATGAAGTCCCCTGCTCTACCTGCCACGGCTCCCGGCTGCGGGCCGACGCCGCGGCCACCCGGTTCGCCGGGCTGACTCTCGGCGAACTTTGCGACAAGTCGCTCGGCGACACACTGCAACTCTTCCGCGACCTCAAGCCGTCGAAGCGCGAGCGCGAGATGATCGGCGAGGTGCTGCGCGAGATCGCCAGCCGGCTGACGTTCCTGGTGGACGTGGGCCTGGACTACCTGAGCCTCGACCGCAAGACGCCGACCCTTTCCGGCGGCGAGGCGCAGCGCATCCGGCTGGCGTCGCAGATCGGCAGCGGCCTGACCGGCGTGCTGTACGTCCTCGACGAGCCGACCATCGGCCTACACCCGCGTGACAACGCTCGACTGCTGGCCGCCCTGCACCACCTCCGCGACCTGGGCAATACGCTAGTTCTCGTAGAGCACGACCGCGAGGTGATCGCGTCGGCCGACCACCTGCTCGACTTCGGCCCCGGGGCCGGCGACCGCGGCGGCGAGATCACCGCTGAAGGGACGCCAAAGCAAATCCTCAAGGCGAAGGACTCGCTGACCGGCAAATACCTCTCCGGCCGGCTGGCGATCCCGGTGCCGTCGAACCGCCGCATCTCGCCGCAGAACCTCACCCCCCTCCCCCCCTCCCCTAAGAAGGGAGGGGGGAAAGACACTCTTACCGCTTCCTCCCCTCCCCCCTTGGGGGAGGGGCAGGGGGAGGGGTACTTCGCGCCGACCGCCGACGTGGCCCGCACTCTGAGTCCCGCCGGCGCCGCGCTCTCGATCATCGGGGCGCGGCAGCACAACCTGCGGAACATCGACGTCCACTTGCCGCTCGGATCGCTGATCGCCGTCACCGGGGTGAGCGGGTCGGGCAAGTCGTCGCTGGTCAACGAGGTGCTGTACAACACCCTCGCCCGCAAACTACATAGGGCGCAGACGCCGGGGGCCGCGCACGACGAGGTCCGCGGCATCGACCACATCGACAAGATCATCAACGTCGATCAAGACCCGATCGGCAACGCTCCGTCGTCGAACCCGGCGACGTACACCGGTGTCTTCGACCTGATCCGCGAGCTGTTCGCCCGGCTGCCGGAGTCGAAGGTCCGCGGCTACCACCCGCGGCGGTTCAGCTTCAATCAGAAGGGCGGCCGGTGTGAGGCGTGCGAGGGGAACGGCCAGAAGAAGATCGAGATGCACTTCCTGCCGGACGTCTGGGTCGAGTGCGACGTCTGCCACGGCGCCCGCTACAACCCCGAGACGCTGGCGGTGAAGTACCACGGCAAGTCGATCGCCGATGTGCTCGACATGCGGGTGACGGAGGCGCTGGAACTCTTCGGCAACATCCCGAAGATCCGCAACTTCCTTCAGACGCTCGCCGACGTGGGCCTCGGATACATGGCGCTGGGCCAGCCGGCCCCGACCATGTCCGGCGGCGAGGCTCAGCGGGTCAAGCTCGCCGCCGAACTGGCCCGGCGGAGTACCGGGCGGACGTTGTACCTGCTCGACGAGCCGACCACCGGGCTGCACTTCGACGACGTGAAGAAGTTGCTCGACGTGCTGCACCGGCTGGTGGACCTCGGCAACACCGTGATCGTCGTCGAACACAACCTGGACGTGATCAAGACGGCCGACTGGGTGATCGACCTTGGGCCGGAGGCTGGGGTCGGCGGCGGCACGGTCGTCGCCCAAGGGACGCCGGAGGACGTCGTCCGGCAGGCGGAGGAACCCGGCGTCACGTCGCACACCGGTCGCATCCTGGCTGGGGTGCTGGCGGCCGGGCCGCACGAGGAGCGCGCGAAGTTCGACCCGAAGGCGGCCGCGGCGGCGAAGGTCGGCGACATCGACATCAGCCAGGTCGGCAAGGGGGAGCAGCTCCCCTGGGAGACCGACGGCAAGCGCTGGCACACCCGCGACCGTGTCACCAATACCGGCAAGACGCCCAGGTGGGAGGGTGAGGCGCTGGCGTGGGTGGAGCAACAGGTCCGGGCGCTGGGCGGGTACGGGCCGACCAACTGGAAGCACCGCTCCGTGGTCGAGGTCGCCGCGGAGCCGAAGTCGCTCGGCTGGTTCCTGCACGCGCTGACCGGGCACGAGGCGTACCTGACCCTCTCCTTCCGGGTCGCGCGGAACACCTTCAAGCTGGCCGACCTGGAGGCCCGGCTTGGGCTGAAGCGGCTCAGCGACCTGCCGGGGTTCGAGCACTATGCCCGCGACCAGCGGATCATGCTCGTTCAGGGCCGCGGGCCGTGGCAGGAGGTGGTCATCTCGGTCGTGACCAAGAACGAGATCGATACGCCGGCCTTCCGCTCGTTCCTGGTGCGGGCGGCCGAGTCATTCGCCGGCCAGGTCCGCCGGATGCAGACATCCGTCGAGGACGTGATGCCGTGGAAGCAGAACGGCGAGAAATGGCACCTCTCCGACAAGGGCTTCCCCCCCGGCAAGGGCCGCAAGTGGGACGCCAACCTGTTGCCGCGACTTCTCGAACTGTTCCGAGCCGTGGAGCCGAAGATTGACATCAAGTGGGACGTCCGCGACGCGGTGACACTGCGGGTGCCGGGGATCGGCCGGATGTGGGCGCGGCTCAAGACCAAGGAGCCGGGCGCGCTGGAGTGCTGGTTCATCGGCAAGCCTGGTCAGTTCAACCTCAGCCGGGTTGAGGGGATCGGCGTCCATCCCGAAATCCAGGCTGACCGGGCCGACCGAGCCGACGTGCTCAAACTGCGGTTCGTGACCGCCGGGCAATTGAAGCCGGCGGAGTTGAGGAAGCTGCTGGCCGAACACCTCGCCGGCTTCCGGGAACGGTTCGCCGGCGAGGACGTGATTGCGGAGGCGGGGTGATCCCTGGGACCGCGGCCGTCTCGGCCGCTCTTGCTTCACCGGTCGGAGCGCTCGGCGCTAGTTCGAAGCCACCTGACGTCCGGGGCAAGAGCGGCCGGGACGGCCGCGGACCCAGGGGGTCAACCGTCGCCGTTGATTATCAGCTTGCCGAGGTAGAGCATCTTCCGGTCGCCGGTCCGGTACAGCTCCTCCATCATCAGGTGCAGGTTCGGGTCGAGTTTCCTCGGCGTGTACTCGCGCGGCCGGTGGCCGTTCACGTTTACGACCACCGGCTTCGACCAGTCGATCAGGTCGCGCTCCAGCCAGACCACGAACTTGTTGATGCCGATTGCCCTGTCGATCGTGATGACCCCGTTCTTGCCGATGTCGGCCCGGAACTGGGCCGGGCTGACCGCCCGGTTCTGCCAGCCCTTGACCCGGTTGCCGTTCCGCAGGCCGTCGTCGGCGACGCCGACCCAGTAGAACCGGTCGTCGGACTCGCGCAGCACCTGCCACGGTTCGAACCCCGGCTGGTTAAGCCGCAGGCTCGCCGCCCCGCGGACCCGGGTCTTGCGGCCCATCCAGTCGAAGATCCGCGGCATCTCCAGTGGGAAGAGTTCCTTCCCCCGCCCCTTGTACACGGTCAAGAGCGCCGGGAACCCGCTGGTCATCCACCGCTCGTAGAGCTTGCGGAGGTCCTTGAACGATCCGGTCAGCTCGCCGATGACGGTGTAGACCGGCAGCTTCTGGGCGTTGTGCCAGTACTGGAGGAAGATGTTGGTCGGCGGGTCCGGGTTGTTAGCGACCACCCCGGCGAACAGGTCCGGCATGGCCATCCCCACGTCCAGGGCGAAGTTCGCCCCGTCGGCGAACCCGTACAGGAACACCTTGTCCGCGTCCACCTGGAAGTGCCGCAGCACGTCGCGGAGCGTCGCGGTGACGAGCGGGTGGTCGTCGCCCGAGTAGTCGTAGGGCTTGACGTTGAACTGGTTGGCCCACTTCGGGGCGGCGACGACGTAGCCGAACCGGTCGGCGTACTGGGCCAGGACGCCGACGAGCTGCTCGGGCGGGAGCTGCGGCCCGGTCAGGGCGATCAGCAGCGGGTGCGGCCGGCCGTGGTGGTATTCCGGCGGCAGGTGCAGGTAGTAGTCCACCCCGTTGGGCAGCCCCGGCAAGGTGCCGGTGTTGTACTGGTAGACCCCCTCGGCCCCGGCGGCGGCCGCCGCCGGCACCGGGACGCCGGCCCGCTTCTTCAAGTCCTCGGGGGTTGGGGGCGGCAGCAGGCTGATGAGCTGGGCCAGTTCCTCCGGCTCGAGCGCCCGGCCGGACCGGAGGTAAGTGTCCAGCAGCGCCGCTCGGTCGATGGCGGTGTCGGCCCGCAGGTAGCCGAGGGCCATCTCCCGGGTCGCCCAGGCCCGTAGAGCGGCGGGGGCGCTCTTGTCCGCGGCGTTCTTCCCCTTGACCCAGCCGGTGACGGCGAAGGCCAACAGCTCGGTCGGCGTCTCCCGCGGCTCGCGGCCGGCCTTGCGGTCCTTCTCCGCCTGCTGCGCCGTGAGCTGGAAGATATCCAGCCGCGGGGCGGTGTCCGGGTGCAGCTCGGCCCGAACCGCCCCGGCCGCGGTGAGAAGCGTCGCCGTCTCGGGGGTCATCTTCGGCCGCGGGGCGTACATCAGCCCGGGGCCGCCGGCGACCGCCGCGTAGAGCTGCGCGTCGCGCATCCCACCCACCCGTTCGATCAAGTCTGTGAGCAGCCGGCGGGTCCGCTCGTACCGTGGCTGGACCTCCTCGATCTGGGCGCGGAGGACGGCGACGCGGGTCTTGTCCTTCGGGTCGATGGCCTTCGGGCTGAAGTTCGCCAGGAACGTCCCGGCCGCCTCGTACCGCCCTGCCGCGACCGCCGCCTCGACCGAGTCGATGGTGATCCGCGCCTCAACTCGGTCGATCTCCTCCGACAGCTCGGCAAACCGGTCGTTCGCCTCCTTTCCCCAGTCGCCGGGGGCGTCCTTCTTGAGCCGGGCCAGTTCTTGCCGGGCGATCGTCAGCCAGTCGTTCTCCCGGCGGCGCAGGTTGACCAGCGACGCGATGTCTTTGAAGAAGGCGGCGATGTTCATCCGCCGCATCGGGTCCACCTTGCCCTTGGGGTCGGCCAGTTCGGGGTGCATGCGGAGCAGCTTGAGGATCAGCAGCGGGTCCTCCTCGGCGGTCAGGGAGCCGTACTGCCAGATGTGGTCGGTGGAGACGGTCATCATGAAGTGCGGGTCGAGGTGGGCGACCTGCTGGCGGACGTACTCGTACCCGCCGGCGGGGCTTTTCGGGTTCGGGGGGATGTCGAACGTCAACCGCCGCCGCCACTTGGCATCGAAATCGGTCTTCTCCTTGATCCGGCCCAGGGGCAGCGGTTGGGCCTTGAGGGGGCTGGTCTTCGTCTTGTAGGCGGGGTAGTCCCGCTTGGCCGCGTCCTCTTCGAGCTTGCCGCCCTTGCGGGCGTGGCGGCTGAAGATGATGTACCGCGGGCCGTCGTCGATCACGTCGAACCCGCCTTGCTTGGCAATCCGCACCGCGCCGGTGCCGGGGTCCGACGCCAGCTCGGTCTCCTTGAACCACCGGCCCTGGATGGTGAACCCGTCGGCCATGATGACCACGTCGGCGGCGCCGGCGACGACGCCGGTGGCGACGAGGCCGACGCAGGCGGCGATCAGGCGGGCGCGGCGGACGATGCGTGGCGCGGTCGTCATGGGGACTCCCTTCGGCGCGGGGCGGGCCAACGGACCGGCGGGCGGGGCCGTAGTTCCATTGTTCCCACGCGGGCGGATCGGTCAAGGAACGGGTTGCGGATCGGCCCGGCGGGGCGGAAAATCGAGTCAGGGGCCGACCGTACTGGGATAACGGTCCGGCCTGGGGTCGCGTTGGAGGTCCGGGATGCCGATCCGGTTCCGCTGCCCGACGTGCAACCGGCAGCTCAGCACCGCCCGCCGCAAGGCGGGGACGCAGGTGGTCTGCCCGCGGTGCGAGGACGAAATCACCGTCCCCGACGCCGACCTGGCCGATCCAGGCACCGCCGAGGTCTCACAACCAGTCGAGGCGGTGCAGTCGGGCACCACCATGCCGCCGCGGGTCAACGGCCACCCCGCGACCACCCGACCGGTTGTTGTCGCCCCGAAGCCGGGGGACAGCGGCCCGCTGTTCGAGCAGGAGGACTTCGAGCGGTTTTTGGAGCCGACCGTTCGGACGGCCGGCGAGGAGGCGGCGAAGACCAGCCCACTTTTACCGATGGCTCTCACCCCCGAAGACGGGGTCACGATCAGCCGCGGGGCGGTAGCGTCGCTGGCGGTCCTTATGGTCGTGCTTTTGGCGATGGCGTTCGCCACCGGGTATCTCGTCGGCACCCAGTAGCTGGTTCGCGGGCCGCCACGGAGGGCGGCCCCTACGACCGGTAGGGGCCGCCCTCCGAGGGCGGCCC
>DASSAT010000611.1:0-5175 GCA_035699305.1 Fimbriiglobus sp.
CCAACATGCTCAAGGAGTTGTTGCCGCTGTTGCTGGACAAGACGACCACCCGGACCGGGTTCGAGATAGTCCCGCGGGTGAACGTGAACACCGCCCCGCCGGAGGTGATCGCCGCCCTGCCGGGGCTGGCCCCGGAGGACGTGGAGATGATCCTCGCCGTCCGCGGCTCGCAGGCGCCGACCGACCTCGCCACCACTACCGGCGCCTGGCTGGTCACGGCGGCGAACCTCACTCCGACGAAGTTCCAGAGCCTGGAGAAGTACGTCACCGGCAAGACGATGACCTATCGGGTGCAGTCGGTCGGGTACTTCGGCCAGGGCGGCCCGGCGGCGCGGGTGGAGGCGGTGATCGACACCAACCAGGGCCACCCGCGGATCGTCTACTACCGCGACCTGACCGACCTCGGCCGCGGCTTCGAGTTGCCGCGGTAGCCCTGGGACCGCGGCCGTCCCGGCCGCTCTTGCTCCACGAGTTGGGGAGCTTCCGGTGACACCCGGGCGCCCTGACCCGCATAACAAGAGCGGCCGGGACGGCCGCGGTCCCAGGGGATGAGAGGCCGGTGAACGTTTCCCCGTAAGGGGTTGAAGCGACCCGGCTGGGTCGGGATACTACTCATGAGAGCCGACCCGCCACCCCGCTCCCCGTCCGACCGACCGGAGTAACCCCTTGGCCCGCTTCCTGGCCATCGACGCCGACGCCCACGGGCTGTTCGTCGCGGCCGCCACCCTCACGAGCGGGGGCGGCGTCACGGTCGAACACGCTCTTGCGCTGACGGACTGGGCTGGCCCGCTCACCCCGGCCAACGCCGCCGACCTCGGCGCCCGGCTCAAGGCCCAGCTGCACGAAGCCGGCGTCCGGCCCGCGCCGGTCCTGCTGTGCATCGGCCGGGACCGCGTCATCCCCAAGGTGGTCCGCCACCCGCCGACCCCACCGGCCGAGGAGCCGGCCGTCGTCCGCTTCCAGGCGCTGCGCGACCTGACGGATAGCCCCGACGACGTGGTGATGGACTACACCCCGGTCGGCGAGCCAACACTGGGGGAGCGGCAAGCCCTCGCGGTGTTCGTCCGTAAGCAAGCGGTGCAGGCGGCCCGGCTACTCTGCGAGGCGGCCGGGCTGAAGCTTGCCGCCGTCACGCCCCGGCCGTTCGCGGCGCTGGCCGCGGCCCGGCACGCCTTCGCCACCGGGGCCGCCTCGCCGCCGGACGACCCGGCCGGGCCAATCGCGGTCGTCACCCTCGGCGACCGCGGCGGTGAATTCACCGTCGGCCGCAACGGCGAGTTGGCGTTCAGCCGCACCATCCCGACCCACGCCCTTTCGGGGGGTGAGCCGTCCCTCGTCGCCGAACTCAAGCGCAACCTGGCGGTGTACGCCGGGCAGGACCCGGCGGCGCCGGTCGAGGCGGTCTATCTCGCGGAGCCGGACGTGCCGGGCAGCGGGTGGGCCGGCCGGGTGCGGGCCGCTCTGCACCTGCCGGTGTACGCCTTCGACCCGCTGGCCGGGTCCGCCGCCGCAGAAGAGGTGCCGGTTGAACTACGCGGCCGGTTCGCCGGGCCGGTCGGGCTGCTCGCGGCGCGGGCGGCAGCCGCGGCGCTGCCGATCAACTTCGCCCAGCCTCGCCAGCCGCGCGCTGAGTCGGGCAAGGCACGCCCGCGGGCCTTGCTCGCGGCGCTGGCCGCCGTTCTGTTCCTGGCCCTGGGCGGGCTGCTCGCCTTCTTCGAGATCGACAAGGCCGGCCGCGCGGTCCGCGAGCGGGTCGCCCAGCGGGACGACCTGGATGCCCATCTGAAGTTGCTGGAGGCCGACCGCAAGCGGCTGGAGGCGGTCGATGAACTGGCCCAGCGGCAGGTTGTCGTCCTCGACGAGTTCTACGACCTGACCGACCGGGTGCCGGACGTGAGCCACGTGAAGGTGACGGAGTTCGACCTGACGGCGCTGCCGCCGCCGAAGAAGGAGACCCGGCCCGGGGTGCCCGCGCCGGCCGCCCGGCGGAACGCCCCGCCGTCCCCGGTGGCGATGATGAAGGTGGCCCTGCGGTCGTCCGACCCGGTGGCGGCGCAGCGCGTGCACGACGCTCTGCGGACCGACCGGTACTACGTCGAGGTGAAGCGGTCGCAGCAGAGCACGTCGGTCGCGGACCGCGGGCAGTCGGTCATCATCGCTGCCCAGGTGCTACACCGTAAGCCCGGCGATTACACCCGGAGTTTGGACATCCGGATGCCCGTCGTCGAGGACAAGGGTAACGACGTCAACGGAGGGTTCGAGCCGTGACCCCCCGGGAGCGAACCCTCGCTATCTTCATCGGCGCGTTCATCGTCGTCCTGCTGGGCGGGCTGGGCGGGTACTTCGGCGTCTACCAGCCGCTGACGTCCCGGTGGAAGGCCGCGCGCGACCTGGAAGACGACATCGCCGACAAGGAAGCCCGGCTGGCCCACATCAACAAGGACCGGCCGCGGCTGGCCGCCGCCATGAAGCGGAGCCTGCCGGCCAACCCGGACGATGCCCGGTCGGAGTACGACGCGGCGATCAGCCGGCTGCTGCGGGACGCCAAGGTGCCGCAGTCCGCAGTCAGCATCCGGTCCAAGTCGGTGGACAACCGCAACGTCCCGGAGATCACCCCGAAGGTCGGCACCACCCCCGCCCGGCCGGCCTACACCAAGGTCGCCCTGGAGGTGACGCTCAAGCCGGTCAGCTACGCCACCCTGATCGACGTGCTGTACAAGTACTACCGGCTCGACCTGTTGCAGCAGATCACCAAGTTCAACGTCAAGCGGCTGGAGAGCAGCGGGTCGTCGGCCCGGCAGCTCGGGTCGGTGTTGAAGGACCGGGCGGACCTGGAGGTGCAGTTCGTCACCGAGGCGGTGATCCTGGACGGGGCCGAGAACCGCCGCACCCTGGCGCCGGTGCCGGCCGCGATGGGCGCCGCTGGCGGGTCGGCCGGGTACGGGGCGCTGCTGTTCTCCCCGGTGGTCGCCCGCGGCATCGCCCGGCCGCAGGCCGACTCGATCCTGGCGACCACCGACCGTGACTACACGCTGATGCTGGTCAAGGATCTCTTCCACGGCCTGGCGGAGGCGCCCGAGGCGGCGCCGGCCAAGCTCAAGGAGGACACCAGCCGGTTCATCCGCTTCACCGGCGTCAACCGCGAGCCGGACGGGACCGGCCGGGCGGTCATCGAGGACACCGCCAGCCACCAGAATTACGAGATCGACCTGCGGCGCCAGGGCGGCGACCTCGTCGCCACGGTGGTGAAGCACTACTTCATCAACACGATCCCGAAGAAGTACCCCCCGGGGGCGGTCCTCGACATCGCCGACTCCTCGTCCAGCACGGCCCGCAAGTTCCGGGTCGTCGGCCTCGACGGCGACGCGCTGATCCTGACCGAGCCGAGCGGGTCGTCGGCCCCGCCCGGCTTCCGCCGAAAGGGACCGATGCCGCGGCCCGCGGTCCCGCCGGCGGCGGCCGTCCTGGGCGGGCCGGCCGTGGTCGTCGCCGCGCCGCAGACCGTGCTCGTCTGGCGGTTCGGCGAGTCGCTCAGCCAGGTGAAGGCGCTCTCCCACGCGGAGTCGCGGAAGGCGGTCCAGCGGGCGACCGCCGACCAGTCGGGCGCCGTCCCGACGGCGAACCCGACCGTGCCCGTCGCCACCCCGCCGCAGCGCGGTGCCACCGACGGCAAGTCGCCCGACGCGCTGTCCGCCACCTCGCCGGTGAAGCGGTAGTGTCTTTCCTGGGACCGCGGCCGTCCCGGCCGCTCGTGCTCCGCAGGTCAGGGGCCTTCGCCGACACCCCAGTACCCCGACCGGTGGAGCAAGAGCGGCCGGGACGGCCGCGGTCCCAGGATCGCTCACCGGATTTTAAGATCGGGGCGGCAGGCCCGTGGTGTTAGGATGGTTGGGGGCGTCGGGCCGCGCCGAGGTTTCCGGCAAGCCGGGTCGCCGGCAGGTCGATTAAAAAGTCCCGCGAGCGGGACGACTCCCGTTGCGGTCTCTCGGTCCGGTCGGTAAATACGCTCCACTTCGATCAGACATTTTTCCGTCCACGCGTCGGGCCTCCGGGGGATGAGGGCCAGGCGCCGGTCGGGGCACGGACGGCCGTCGTGCCAGGGGGGAATGGTATGCCAGGTCAACACGTCCGCTGGTCGTTCCGGGCCTCACGCTGTCGGTGGCTGCCCGCGCTCCTCGCGGCCGGACTGTGCGGGGCCGTGCTCGCCCAGGCGCCGCCTGCCCCGCGGCCCGCGGCCGCCGCGCCCAAGCCGGCGAAGACCTACTCGTCGAAGTTCAACAAGTCGTCCTGGGACGCGGTCCTGGACTGGTTCGCCAAGGCGACCGGGCTGAACCAGATCACCACCCAGAAGCCGGGTGGGACCGTCACCCTGACCATCGACGACAAGACCCTCCCCGAGACGATCGACCTGCTCAACGCGGCGCTGGCCAAAGAGAAGTTCATCCTGGTCCGCGGCGAGCAGTCGTTCACCCTGCACCCGGCCGACCTGAAGGTGCCGCCCGAGTTGATCCCGCAGGCCAGCGTGGAAGACCTGCCGTCGCGCGGCCGGACCGAGATGGTCCAGGTATTCATCCCGCTCAAGACGCTCTCGGCCGAGGAGATCGCCCCGCAGATCAAGCAGGCGAAGCTGTTGTCGAATTTCGGGGACATCGGCCCGCTCGGCGCCAGTCACGTCGTCGTCCAGGACAAGGTCGGCAACGTCCAGAACATCCTCAACTACCTCAAAGACCTGGAGACCGGCTCGGGCGTCGGCGACACCCTCACCTACCAGTGCAAGTACATCTCGGCCCTGAAGGCCGCCGAGGAGCTGCGCACGCTGCTGTCCGACAAGGACACCACCGTCACCTCGATCACCGGCGGCATGAGCCAGCCGGGGTACGGCGGCTACCCGCAGCCGTACGGCGGCTACCCCGGCGGGGACTTCCGCCGGGACCGGGACCGCGACCGGTCGGGCAGCCCCCCGCCCAGCACCGGCGGCCGGTTCAAGAGCGTCCAGATCGTCGTCGATGAGCGGAAGAACACCATCATGATGACCGGGCCGGCGGACAAGCTCGCCGTCGCCCAGAAGCTCCTCAAGGAGAAGGACGTCGGGGAGGACGGCGCCCGGACGCGGCCGACCGGCAGCGCCACCACCATCATCTACAACGTCCCGGCCGGGACCGCCGACACCTACGT
>DASSAT010000612.1:0-2224 GCA_035699305.1 Fimbriiglobus sp.
GTGATTCGGGAGGACGCCGACCGGCAGGTGGCCCGCCAGCTCCGCTCGATCAAGAAGCAGAACCACTTCGAGACCGAGGCTGAGTTCGTCGGCGTGCTCAAGGCGCAGGGGATCTCCGTCAAGGCGATGGAGCGGCAGCTGGCGCGGAACGCGATGATGAACATGTACCTGGGCCAGTTCCTCAAGGACAAAGCGAAGCCGGCGGGCCTGGCCGAGGTGGTCCGGTACTACGAGGAGCACCCGGACGAGTTCCGCGTCGAGGACCGGGTCAAGTGGCTGGACCTGTTCGTCAGCTATCGGCGGTTCAACACCACCGTCGAGGTCCGGCAGTACGCCGAGCACCTGTTGAAGCAGATCCGGGGCGGGGCGGACTTCGTGCAGGTGGTCAAGCAGTACGGCCACGGCGACAGCGCGCTGCGGGACGGCGAGGGGGTCGGGGAGAAGCGCGGCGAGGTGCAACCGCCGGAGTTGGAGGCGGCACTGTTCGCGCTGACGGCCGGGCAGGTCAGCGACCTGATCGCAACCCAGACGGGCTTCCACGTCGTCAAGGTGCTAGAGCGGGACGTGGCCGGGGTGCGGCCGTTCGACGAGCCGACGCAGACGGCTATCCGCAACCGGCTCGGCGCCCGCGTGCAGAAGGCCGAGTACGACAAGCTCATCGAGGATCTGTGGCGCAAGACGAACGTTGAGGTGATGGGGGTGCCGTGAGGCACCCCCAGCCCACCCGTGGCAACGGGTGGGCGCGCAGCCTACCAGTTGTCATGGCAATCCCCCTACTCCCCGGCGACCCGCATGACGAGGCGCTGCGGGCCAACGTCAAGCCGCCGGGTTGGGTCAACCCGGCGCCGGCGCCGCGCTACCAACTGGTCGTCCTCGGAGCGGGGCCGGCGGGATTGGTCGCGGCGGCCGGGGCCGCGGCGCTCGGGGCGAAGGTCGCACTCGTCGAGCGCGACCTGATGGGCGGGGACTGCCTCAACGTCGGCTGCGTGCCGTCGAAGGCGCTGCTGCGGGCGGCTCGGGCCGTCGCCGAGGTCCGCCGGGCCAGGGAGTTCGGCATCACCGTCGGCGAACCACAGATCGACTTTGCCGCGGTTATGGAGCGGGTGCGGCGAGTCCGGGCGCAGATAAGCACGTACGACTCGGCCGAACGGTTCCGCCGGATGGGGGTGGATGTCTTCCTCGGCGAAGGAAAGTTCGTCAACGAGGACACCGTCGAGGTGAACGGGGCGAAGCTGCGGTTCGGCCGGTGCGTCATCGCCACCGGTGCGCGGGCGGCGATCCCGGACATCCCCGGCTTACGGGAGTCGCGGTACTTCACCAACGAGTCGGTCTTCACACTGACCGAGTTGCCGAAGCGACTGCTGGTGATCGGCGCCGGCCCGGTCGGTTGCGAACTCGGACAGGCGTTCGCCCGGCTCGGGCCGCAGGTCACGCTGGTCGCGCGGAGCGGACGGCTGCTGCCCCGGGAGGACGCCGAGGCGAGCGACCTGTTGCGGGTCGCGTTCGCGGCGGACGGGGTCGAGATCGTCCACGAGACGCCGGCCCTGGCCGGGTTCGATGCGGTACTGGTAGCGACGGGTCGCAAGCCGAACGTCGAGGGGCTGAACCTGCTGGCCGCGGGCATCGAGGTCCGCGACGGGCACGTGCGGACGGACCGCCGCCTCCGCACGACGAACCCGAGGGTGTACGCGGTCGGGGACGTGGCGTCAGCCGGTCCGAAGTTCACCCACGCGGCCGACGCGATGGCGCGGCTGGCCGTGCGGAACGCCCTCTTCCCCGGGTCGGGCGACGTCGCCGACATCATCCCGCGGTGTACATACACCGACCCCGAAGTCGCCGCTGTCGGCCCGCGGCCGTCGCCGACGGATCGGCTGTTCCGCGTCGGGTTCGAGGAACTCGACCGGGCGATGACGGACGGGGCTGCCGGCTTCGTCAAGGTCGCGGCCCACCGCGGGCGGCTGACGTCCGCGACCGTCGTCGGCCCGCACGCCGGGGAAATCATCGGCGCTGTGTCCCTGGCGATGAGCAATCGGCTCACGCTCGGGCAGATCGCCAGCACCGTCTTCCCGTACCCGACTTATTCAGAGGCGTTGAAGAAGATCACCGACCGGTACAACCGCACCCGGCTGACTCCCTTCCGGGCGCGGGTGCTGAAGACGTGGCTGAACTGGTTCCGGTGACGTAGGTCGGGTCGAGTCTTCGAGGCCCGACATCTACGCCCCGT
>DASSAT010000613.1:0-3689 GCA_035699305.1 Fimbriiglobus sp.
GACTCGTGAAGCAAGAGCGGCCGGGACGGCCGCGGTCCCAGGAAAGCCCAATGCCCCTGACCGACATCATCCGCTCGTCCGACCCGGCGGTCCGCAACCGGTCCCTCGAAGTCGCGTGCGTCGCCCTCCCCTTCCCATCCCTCCTGGCCGAGTGTGACGCCCTCGACGCCTTCCGGCGTGAAAGCGGCAACCTGTACGAGCGGGTGCGCGCGCTCTTCTTCCTGTACGCAATCCACCGGTTCCACCTACCGGCGCGGGCGGAACTGCCGGCCGACGGCCGCATCCCGTATGTCGGCGTCGAGCGACTGCTCGACCGGCGGTTCGACGAGGCGGTGCGCGTGTTCCGCGCCGAGCAGGCCGCCCGCGGGCCGAGCGATCCACTCGCCAGCGCTCTCGCCGCCGCGTACTACGGGCTGGCATTTCAGACGCTCGCCGACCAGGTCCGCCGCAGCGTCCGCGGGGTGGCCGGCAATCGCTGGATGTTCCGCACCGGCGTCCCCGGCGAACACCCGCTGCGCGTCCGCCCCGAACTGACCCGCCGGCCGGCGCCGGACGCCCCGTTCCCGATCCTGCGCGAGCGGACCCCGGTGCGGATGGACCTGTCGCACTCCGGGTGGAGCGACATCTTCTTTCTCGGCATGGACTACCCCGAAGGGGCGCGGGTGCTCAACGTGTCGGTGGACCTCGGCGTCCACGGCCGCGACCCGGAGCCGAGGCCGCCCATCGAGGTGTGCTTCCGCGTCATCGACGAGCCGGTGCTGCGGCTGGTGAGCGTGGACCTGGATGCTGCCGCCGAAGTCCACTCCTTGGCCGAGGTGTTCGACTTCGCCCGCGACTACCTCGGGTTGCTCAAGGCCGGGGTGATCGCGGCGGGGCTGGTGCCGCCGGGGCTGGAGGGGGCGCGGCGCGACCTGCCGGACCTGCTCGCGTCCGTGGTCGGACCGGAGCTGGGCGTCGAGATCGTCAGCCGGGTCAACGACATCCCGAAGGGGTCGCGGCTGGCCGTCTCGACCAACCTGCTGGCCGCGATCATCGCCGTCTGCATGAGGGCGACGGGACAGGCCCGGTCGCTCACCGGACAACTCACCGAGCCGGAGCGGCGGCTGGTCGCGGCGCGGGCGATCCTCGGCGAGTGGCTCGGCGGGTCCGGCGGCGGCTGGCAGGACTCCGGCGGCGTCTGGCCGGGGATTAAGCTCATTGAGGGGGAGTTCGCCGCACCCGGCGACCCGGAGCACGGCGTCAGCCGCGGCCGACTGTTGCCCAAGCACACAGTATTCGGACCGGACCGAGTCTCCCCTGACGCCCGCAAGCGGCTCGAAGAAAGCCTGGTCCTGGTCCACGGCGGCATGGCCCAGAACGTCGGCCCGATCCTGGAGATGGTGACGGAGAAGTACCTCCTCCGCAGCGAGCGGGAGTGGGCCGCCCGGCAGCAGGCGCTCGGCATCTTCGACGAGATCGTCGGCCTGTTGCCGACGGGGGACGTCCGGGCGCTGGGGGACGCGACAACCCGCAACTTCGCCGGGCCGATCCAGACGATCATCCCCGCGGCGACGAACCACTTCACCGAGTCGCTGATCGGCCGAACCCGAGATCACTTCGGCGGAGACTTCTGGGGCTTCTGGATGCTCGGCGGGATGTCCGGCGGTGGCATGGGGTTCATCGTCGCACCGAATCGCAAGCGGGAGGCGCAGGACTTGCTTCAGCAGACCATGACCGGTCTGCGAAAGGAACTGTCCGATAGCCTGCCGTTCGCCATGAACCCAGTGGTCTACGACTTCGCCGTCAACCCGCAGGGGACCGTCGCGGAGTTGCTGACCGGGGACGACGTGCTGATGCCGCGGGGGTACTACGCGATCCTGGTGCCGGGGTGGCTCAAGCAGGACCGGCGGTCGTTCCCCGCGGCCCGGCGGCGGGAACTGGAACGGCTCGGCCAGGCGGCGCGGGAGAACGCCGAGTTGGGCGGCATGGTGGAACTCCTCTTCGACCGGATGCTGCCCGGCTCCGCAAAGGATGGCGGCACTCGACGAGGCGACCTCGACCGCCTGCTGGAGCAACACGGGTTCGACCGGGAGGAGCACGAGCGCATCCGCGGCGACCTGCGGCGCGGGCTGATCGGGCTAGCGCAGAACCGCCTCCCCGCATCGGCAACCATCGCGGACGTCCGCCCCGACGACGTGACCGACACCCGCGGCGGTATCGAACGGGAGCACGTCGAACTGGGGCGTAAGCTGCTCGCCGAGGGGCGGGCCGCGGTGGTGACGCTCGCCGCGGGCGCCGGCAGCCGGTGGACGCAGGGGGCGGGCGTGGTCAAGGCGCTGCATCCGTTCGCCCGGCTCGGCGGCCGGCACCGGACGTTCCTCGAAGTCCACCTGGCCAAGAGCCGCCGGACCAGCGAGCGGTCCGGGGCGCCGGTCCCGCACGTCTTCACGACCGGCTACCTGACGCACCGGCCGATCGCCGCCTACCTCTCCAGAGGTCAGAGGTCAGAAGTCAGAGATCAGACAGCCGGTGCCGCCGCTTCACTGACTTCTGACCTCTGGCCTCTGACCTCTGGCCTCGGCCCAGTCCGGCTCTCCAAGGGGATGGCGGTCGGCCTCCGAATGGTGCCGATGGAGCGCGACCTGCGGTTCGCGTGGGAGGAGATGGCCCACCAAGTTCTGGACGAGCAGCGGCAGAAGGTGCGCGAGAGCGCCCATGCCGCGCTCATTGGCTGGGCGAAGGCGGCCGGCGAGGGGAGCGACTACACCGACAACGACCCAGCCCAGTGCCTGCACCCGGTCGGCCACTGGTACGAGGTGCCGAACCTGCTCCGCAACGGCACCCTGGCGGCGCTGCTGAATGACCATCCGCAGTTGCAACACCTGATGGTCCACAACATCGACACCCTCGGCGCCAACCTGGACCCGGGGCTGCTCGGGCTGCACGCCGCCTCCGGCCACCCACTGACCTTCGAGGTGATCGGCCGGCGACTGGACGACCGCGGCGGCGGGCTGGCCCGGGTGGACGGCCGGGTCCGCATCCTGGAGGGGCTGGCGCTGCCGCGGGAAGAGGTCGAGTTCGACCTGTCGTATTACAACTCGCTGACCACCTGGGTGGACATCGACGGGCTGCTCGGGGTGTTCGGCCTGATCCGCGGCGACCTCGCCGACACGGCAAAGGTGACGGCGACCGTCAACCGGACGGCGGCGCGGCTGCCGACCTACGTGACGCTCAAGGACGTGAAGAAGCGGTGGGGCCACGGGCAGGAGGACGTGTACCCGGTCTGTCAGTTCGAGAAGCTGTGGGGGGACATGACCGCGCTGCCGGACGTGCGCTGCGGGTTCGCGGTCGTGTCCCGGTCCCGAGGGCAACAACTCAAGGACCAGGCCCAGCTCGACGGCTGGCTCCGCGACGGCTCGGCCGCGCACGTCGAGTCGCTGTGCGACTGGGTGTAATACGGCTCCCAGGAAACAATTTCCGGGTGGCAGGAGCCTCGCCCCACTCCTTTGCACATCTGTATGCGGCTATAACAGCACGGCCCGCCTTCTGTTTCTGGAGTACTTTCCGAGCGAAGGGGTTGGGGGACCGTTCTGGGGAGGAGATAACCGCATGGCTCATCCGTAAACAGAAGACGGGCCATGCTGTTATAGCTGCATACAGATGTGCAAAGGGGTGGCCTCGCCCTCCCAGGCTCGAGCCACCGGCAGTTA
>DASSAT010000614.1:0-7625 GCA_035699305.1 Fimbriiglobus sp.
CACCGCCAGCCCGAACCAGCACCCGAGCAGCCACGGGCCGACCGTCCGGTCCCGCCGCCGTAAAGCACCGCGGCCCACCACCACCAGCACCCCGACCGCCAGCGCCAGCGTCAGCGCGAGCCGAACGACGCCCCCCTCGACCAGCGCCTCCAGGTACTCGTTGTGCGCGTAAACGTTCCGATCTCTCGGGCCGCCGTGGGTCCGCACCATCGGCTCGACCGACGCGAACGTCCCGCCGCCGGTCCCGGTCAGCCAGCTGCCGGGCACCAGCCGCAGCGCGTCCCGCCACAACGGCAACCGACTCTCCGCGGCTTCACCGGAGACCAGCGTCCCCAGTCGCTTCTCGACCGCCCCGGTGCCGAACCACGCCGCCAGCGCCAGCCCGACCACCGCGACCACGCCGAGCACCGCCAGCCCGCCCCGGCCGCGCCCGCCGGCCCGCACCAGCAGCCACGTCCCCGCGACCGCCGCCAGCAGCGCCAGCATCCCGCCCCGCGACAGGCTGAACGGCACGCTCGCAATCATCAGCGCGACGGCCCCGGCCAGGAGAAGCCCCTGCGGCGCTAGTAGCCACGACGCCAACTCCGGCGGCCGGGTCGTGGACCGCCGCGGCAACAGCAGCCCCAGCGCCAGCCCGGCGCACAGGGCCACGTAGTCCGGGTAGTGGTTGCGGTTGATGAACGGCCCGAACGCCCCGCTGCCGTCTACCGGGATCGTCCAGTACACCGTCCCGCGCGGGGCCGACATCAGGTGCCCCAGCGCGAACACCGCCAGCGCCACCCCGTTGGCCGCCGCCGCCCACCCCAGCCGCACGAAGCGTTCCCGCGACGCCAGCCAGTTCCGCGCCGCCGCGTACACCATCAGCACCCCGAGCACCCGCGCCAGGAACGTCCGCGTCGCCGCCGGCTCGACCGTCAGCGGCAGCCACCCCGGCCGCGGCACCGGCCCCGCCTCCCCGGGCAGCACCTCCAGCTGCTCCGGCAACAATGTGCGGTGCCACTCCGCCCGCTCCGGCGACACGACGCCGACCAGCCACTCCGGCAACGGCACCAGCTGGACCGCCGACCACAGCGCCAGCCCGCCGAGGCAGACCGACACGACATCGAGCCGGAAGCGGAACGACCCGCTGAGGGCGGCGTGAACGGCCCAGAGCGCCGCGAGGAGCAGGACGCCGGCGGTCAGGAGGAATTCGTAGGTCGGTTCGGCGCAGCCAAACGCCCACGGCGAGAGGAGGGCCAGCGCAAGCAGCACCGCCTCGCCAGCGGCCCGGGTCCACCGGGCGGCGGGGAGGCGGTCGGCGTTCACCGGATGTGCGTGCGTGGCGGAAATGCGTCCGGGCATGGCGCCCAGAGGTCAGAAGTCAGAGGTCGGAAGTCAGAAGTCAGAGGTCGGAAAGCAGGGTCATTGTCTGACCTCTGACCTCCGACTTCTGACCTCCGACTTCTGCTAAGCTCAGCGCCGCGGCCGGCGGATGATGATGCTGCCGTCCACCGTCTCCTGCCAGTCGCTTGTGCTGGCGACCGGGGATAGCCCCTCCGGGGCGGGAGCGGCGGCGGTGGCGTTCTCGGGCAGCGGCGTCGGGGCGGCCTCGGGGCCGGCGAAGGCGGTCGCCGCCAGGTAGACCGAGCCCGCAGCCAGGGCCAGGGCCGGGACGGCGGTCAGGAGTCGCCGGGTCGTGGTGGAGCGCATAGTGAAAGTCTCCGGTTCCGGGAAACACCCGGGTTACGCGACTATATTAACTCAGACAAACGTAACGTAAAGCCAGTTCTACCAACTCCGCGGATTTTTTTGCCCCGGGGATTATCGCCCGGCCTGAGCGATCAGCCAGCCGTATCCGTCGTGCTTTAGCCCGGCGAGCACCTCGTCGAGGTGGGCGAAGTACCCCGCCCCATCGGGCTTGGCGGCGGAACAAACGCCGATCACGCGGCCCTTTGCGTCCAGAAGCGGCCCGCCGGACATGCCGCCGATCGGCCGATCGGCCAGCTCCCAGAAGAACGCGATCCCGCCCTCTGGCCGGCGGGCCGCGCGCTTCGCCACGACCTTCTCGGCGCGCGTCAGCGGCACTTCCCCCGCCGGGCAGCCGACCGATACCGCCGCGAACGGGAAGTGCTTCGGCCGCTCCCCCGGCCCGGCCAACGGCAGCATCGCGGGGCGGTCCTCCACCTTGATCTTCACCAGGGCCACGTCGGCGTCGGGCAACCGCACCACCACCTCGCCGCCGACGGCGGACTGCGCGGCCTCGGGGTAGGACTCCTGGGTGTAGAACTCGAACTTCCGCCCCTCGGTCTTCGGGACCGCGTGATTGGCGGTGAGCAGGTAGGCGAACCCGTCCTTGTAGCCGACGCACGCGGCAGCGCCGACCACGCCAGCGTCGCCGCCGCTGCTGACCCGCACGCACCCGGCGACCGCGGCCCAGCGCTTCTCGGGCGGGATGAGATCGGCGCCGGCGAGCGGCCCCGGCGGCGCGATGAGGAGAAGGAGGAGTGAAGTCATGGGGGACATGGTAGCAGAAGGTGGCGTTCGTAGACCGGGTGTACCGCCCCCAGCATACCACGGGGCCGAGCGAGCGGGGGCGTCAGCCCCCTGTTGATGTGGCCAACAGGGGACTAACGTCCCCCGCTCGCCTTGTTGCCTCGACGATCCCGCCGCCGCAGACGCCGGGGATAACCGGCGAACCCCGAGCGGCAGCGAGGGGGTTGGGGCGCTCAACCCCTCCCCCGGCCCCTCCCCGAAGCGGGGCGGGGAGAACACGCTGGCTCCCCCTCCCCGCTTCGGGGAGGGGGTCGGGGGGAGGGGTAAAAAAAAGCGCCCGGGGCGGTGCCCCGGGCGCTCGGGTCGTTGCGTCGATCGCCTTAGCCCACGTAGATGCCGTTGGTGAACCCGGGGAAGGCGTCGAAGGCGAACAGCTCCGGCGGGGTGCCGTCGGCCGGGATCGTGCTGCCGGCGTAGGCCGTCAGCTGACTGCCGGCCCCCTCTCCGGCCCCGACCACGATGTCCGCCTTGTCGTCGCCGTCCAGGTCCTTGGCCGTCACCCGGATGCCGCCCCGGCTCGAGGTGTTGCCGGCGAAGAAGTTGGCCACCTGGACCTGGGTGTTGGTCAGGATGTCCTTGCCGGACACCGCGAACACCCGCGGCCCGCCGCCCGGCCCGCCGCCGACGATGATGTCGGCGAACCCATCGCCGTTGACGTCCCCACCGGCCACGAACACGCCGTTGCGGAGCGTCTGCTCGAACACGAAGAAGTCGGCGAACAGCTTGACCGGCCCGGTGGACAGGCTCTTGCCGTCGAACCCGGCCAGCCGCGGGCCGCCGCCGAACCCGGCCGCCACCAGCAGGTCGGCCACGCCGTCACCGTTGACGTCGCTGACCGCCGACCGGGCGCCGCCGCGGAACGCCGGGTCGTCGATGCCGAAGAAGTCGGCCACCTGCCCGAACCCGTCACCCGAGAAGACGCGCGCCCGCGGGCCGCCGCCCTGGTCCGGGGTGATGACCAGGTCCGCCTTGCCGTCCCCGGTCACGTCGCCGGCCGCCACGAACACCCCGCCGGTGAACGCCTCCTCGAACGGGATGATGCGGAACAGCTCGTTGTCCGGGTTGGTCCCGTCGAGCACCCGGACCGCGGTGACCGACCCGGGGCCGGTGCCGACCGCCACGTCGGGCACCCCGTCGCCGTTGAAGTCGCCGACCGCCGTCCGCACCCCGCCGGAGAACCCGGCGGCGAAGACCGTGGCCGAGAACTTCGTGGTCCCGTCCGGGTTGTAGTAGTTGACCACCGGCCCGCCGCCGGCCCCCGGCCCGGCCGCGAACTCCTCAGTGCCCAGCCGCACGGTCCGGTTCGTCGGCGGCTGGCCGGTGCCGGTCGCGGTGAACGTGCCGGTCGTGGATAGCCCGCCTGCGTCGGTGACGGTGACGGTGATCGTCGCCGTCCCCGCGTTGGTCGGGATGAAGCTGATCGTCCGGTTGGCCCCGGTCCCGCCCACGTTGATGTTGACGTTGGGCACCACCGCCTGGTTGGACGAACTGGTCGTCACGGTCAGCTGGTCGGCCGGCGTCTGGGCGTCGCCGATGGTGAACGCCTGCGCCGTGGACGCGGTGTTGATCGCCGACGACTGGTTGGCCAGCGCGGAGATCGTCGGCGGGGTGTTCACCGGCGTCGCGGAGCCGGTCGCGGTGAACGTGGTGCTGGTGGACAGCGTGCCGTCGGAGACGGTGACGGTGATGGTCGCCGTCCCCACGGCAATCGGGGTGACGCTGACCGTCCGATTCGCCCCGGACCCGCCCAGGGTGATGTTGGCGTTGGGCACCACCGCCGGGTTGGACGAGCTGGTCGTCACGGTCAACTGGTCGGCCGGGGTCTGGGCGTCGCCGACGGTGAACGCCCCCGGGGTCGAGGCAGTGTTGACCTGCGCGGTCTGGTCGGCGATCGCGGAGATCGTCGGCGCGGTGTTCGCCGCCGCGGTCACGGTGAACGAGGTACTGGCGGTCGCCCCGCCGCCGTCGGTGACGGTGACGGTGATCGTCGCCACCCCCTCGGCGATCGGGGTGGCGCTGATCGTGCGGTTGGCCCCGGCCCCGCCCAGCACGATCGCCCCGTCGGGCACCACCGCCTGGTTGTTCGAGGAGGCGGTGACGATCAGGGCCGCCTCCGGCGTCTCGGTGTCGGTGACGGTGAACGCCGCTGGCGTCGTCGCCGTCCCGACCTGGGTGGCCTGGTTGGCGATCGTGCTGATCTGCGGGGGCGTGTTCGGCGGGGTGCCGAAGTCCACCGACGCGACCCCGGAGGCGGAGTTGCGGAACCCGGCAGCGGTGACGGCGACGCCGGCCGGAACCTGGATCGCCACCTCGCCGAACCCGGTCAGCCCGGTGACCGACACCGTGTACGTCGTCCCGGTCCCGGTGACGGCCACCACCGGGGTGCTGCCCGGCGGCGACGCGACCACGGACACGTCGGCTGGGTCGAACCCGGTGACCGACTCGGCGAAGACGACCTGGAAGAGCACCGGGTTCGGCGGCAGCACCGGCTCGATCTGGCCCGGCGCCGGGCTGACCGCCGTCCCGACCGTGCTGATGGCGGCGAGGTACGCCGCCTCGTCGGGGGCCGACAGGACCGGCGTCGGCCCGGTCAGGAACGGGGTGAAGGTGACGTTGTCCGAGACCGAGTTGCCGGTCCCGCCCGGGTTGTTGGTGGCGTTGAACGGCCCGGTCGGCGACCCCCAGTAGTTGCTGGTGGCGCTGACGCCGGGGGTGTTCTGGTCGGAATCGACCCCCTGGAAGTTGCCGGCGATGTTGTTGAAGTGGGCGGTCACGACCGAGCCGTCGCCGGCGACGGTGCCGGCCGTCAGCCCGATCGTGTTCCCGGTCAACGTGTTGCCGATCAGGGAGACGGTCGGCGTGGCCTTGGAGACCGGGTCCTGGGCCACGGCCACCCCGCTGGAGACGCCGCCGCCCACGTTGCCGCTGATGGTGCTGCCGGTGATCAGCACCTTCGAGTCGCCGACGATCTGCACGCCGTTCTGGGCGTTGGTGAACGCGTCGAACCCGCGGCCGGTGATCGTCGTCCCCGACACCGTCCCGTCGGACCCGTCGAACGCGATCCCGTGCAGGCCAGAGTTGGTGATCGTGCTGTTCTGCACGGTGAGGACCACCTGGGCGGCGTCGCCCGGGTCCGAGTCGAAGGCGGAGATCGGCGTCCCCTCGACGATCGAGCCGAGGTTGAACTGCACGTTGCGAATGGTCACCCGGTCGAACGTTGCGGTCGTCCCGTCGCCAATGTCGAACCCGAACCCGATCTTCCGCCCGGCCCCCTCGACCGTCAGGTCGGTGACGGTCAGGGCCGGCCCGACGGCCGACAGCACGGCGGTAAGCTCGTCGGCCGTGTCGGTGTTCGGGGCCAGCACGGTGGCCCCCTGCCCGGACCCCTGGATCGTCAGGTCGCCGGTGATCTTCAGCGCGCCGCTGGTGGGATCGACGTTGCCGGCTGTGTTCTCGACGGCGATCGGGGTGGTGCTACCGGCCACCCGGATGGTGTCCGCCCCGGGGTTGAAGTTGGCGGCCTTGAGCGCCTCGACGAAGCTCTTGAACGCGGTGTTGCCCTGCGCCGCCTGCCACTGGGTGAAGGTGCCGGCGAAGGCCAGCCCGGGTACCTGCTGGCCGGGCAGGGCCGCGTTGAACGTGACCGGGTCGCCGGGGTTGGTCGGTGCCGGCGACAGGGCCGGGTCCACGAAGAAGGTGGTCGGGACCGTGCGGTCCTCCAGGCACAGAACGCGGGGCAGGAACTGGCCCCGGCTCCGCCGCTTCGACTGGCGATCAGACATCGGACGTTCTCCTGGTGCACGAACGAGGAATCGGTTCCCGGCCGACGGATGGCGAAAACGATACGAGTTTGTGGCGCCCAGACTACCCAAGTTCCCAAATCTACGTCAACTGTGCGGTCCCGCCTTTATATTCGATCACGCTACGGTTTGCGAGTAGCCAAACCGCATAACTTCTCCGACGTTTTACCAGTCCCCGCAGATTACTTCCTTGGGGCCGGAAGCACCGGATCGGCCCGCACAACCGGTAAACCCCCCGACGCCGCACGGCCGATACTACCGCCGACGGCCCCACCGGGCGGCCGCACCCGTGTCGAGACCCCGCCGAACGGCGGACAGGGTGGGGGGGAGCCATGCGCTGGAAGGCGGTCGTCTGTGCCGCGGGGCTTGGCCCGCTCGCCGGGTGCAACGTGGCCTACTACGCCGGGTACAACCTGGTCAACGAGTCGCGGCAGGCGCTCGACGAGCACCGCCTCTCCAAGCGACTGCGGGCGGAGGCCCGGGCGGCGTGGCAGGAGGTCTGCCGCCAGTACCCCGGGTCGGCGTTCACCGACGAGTTCCGCGACGGCTTCACCGACGGCTACTTCGACTACCTCGACGTCGGCCACATCCCGCAGCCGCCCGCGGTCCCGCCGCCGAGATACCGACGTAACGCCTACCTTAGTCCCGAGGGGCACGCGCTAATCAAGGATTATTTCGCCGGCTTCAAGTACGGCGCCGACGTGGCTGCCGCCACCGGCGGCCGCGAGTTCCTGACCATCCCGGTCCTGTTGCCCGACCCGAAGCCGGAACCGCCCCTGGACATCCGCATCCCGGCGCCGCCGGGCGCCGCCCCGCCTGAGGCCGCGCCGGCCCCCGCGCCGCTGCCCAGCCCGGTGGTCCCGCCGCCGGTCGTCCCGGGCCTGGGCAACCCGCAGCCGCCGAAGCCCGACGGGGCGATCCCACCCAAGCCGAACATCCCGCCCCCGGACCCGCCCAAGGGCGACCGGCCCGAGCCGGTCAGCGCGCGGGCGGAGCCGACCGCGCCGGCCGTGACCCCGCCGCCGACGTTGCCGGCGTGGCCCGACCGCCCGCCGCCGGCCCGACCGTCGGTGGCCCGGCCGCCCGCCGCCGAACCCGCGGCGCCGAACCCGGCGAAGTAGTGGAGACAGCAGTCAGGAGACAGCAGTCAGGAGTCAGAAGTCAGAAGTCAGAAGTCAGAAGTCAGAAGTCAGAAGTCAGAAGTCAGAAGTCAGAAGTCAGAAGTCAGAAGTCAGAAGTCAGAAGTCAGAAGTCAGAAGTCAGAAGTCAGATAGTGGCCGACCGCCGTTCTGA
>DASSAT010000615.1:0-7206 GCA_035699305.1 Fimbriiglobus sp.
TAGTCGAGTCCGACGAAAACCGGTACGGTAGTCATGGCCTGTCGCTCCGGGGGGGAAAGGATGTCGTTACAACCTCCGTTCTACCCCGACGACAGGCTCTCATCCCCATCTACAAGAGTCACTTGGCTGCCGGCCGGGCAACTGGCAGCCCGATGTAGCTCGCCCAGAAGCGGATGGGCACCAATCCCAAGAGTACAAAGGCGGCACAGATCACCCACAGAACGCGGCAGACCAGCGCCAGGGTCGTACTGAACCCGTAGGCGTGCAACCCGATGCCGAGCTGGTTGGTGCCGAACCAACTCCAGGTGGTAATCATGCAGCCGAAGATTGCCAACACCGCCGTGCCGCGGTCCTTGACCAGCCCGGCCCAGCGGGCGTGCAGGATCAGGGCGTTCCAGATCACGATGAGGACCGCCCCGTTCTCCTTCGGGTCCCAGCCCCAGAACCGGCCCCACGACTGGTCCGCCCAGATGCCGCCGAGCACCGTCCCGGTGAAGCTCAACAGCGTGGCCAGGCAGACCGTCCCGTACAGGATCATGCCGATCACCGACCCGACGGACGTGAGCTTCGCGTCCGGGCCGACGCCGAGCGGGACCTGCTTGCGGAGCAGCGGGGTGAACACGCCGAGCAGGACGTAGATCAGCCCGACGAAGCCGGCGAAGTACGTGGCCGAGTAGCCGAGCGTCACCGTGGTGACGTGGGTGGCCAGCCAGAAGTTCGTGTCGAGGACCGCCTGCATCATCTCCAGGGTGTCGCCGCTGGTGGCCAGCCAGTGGGCGACGAAGCTGGTCAGGAAGCCAATCACGGCGGCGATCAGGTTGCCGATGCCGATGCGGAACACCAGTTCGATGACCAGCCCCAGCCCGACCGCCGCCCAGCCGATGAACACGGCCGACGAGTACAGGTTGGTGACGAACACCAGCGGCCGGTCCATCAGGTACATGCGCGAGAACAGGCTGAAGCCGTGGACCAGGAAGGTGGCGGCCAGCACCCAGAAAGCGGTTCGCCGGAAGCCTTCGCCGAGGCCGGGCTTGACAAGCAGCGCCCCCCACCCGGCCACGCACAGCAGGAAGACGAAGACATAGCTGAACATGCAATGGAAGTACGGGGCCGCCTCGTTGAGGAAGACCTCGAACCCGACCCGCCCGTGTTCCGCCGGGGAGACCGCCGAGTCGGTCTGGTCCCGAAACTCCTTGACGGACGCATCGAGCTTGTCCTGGTCGCCGGTCCGGTACGCGGCCAGCACGTCCATCCACGCCGCGGCCGGCTTGTCGCCCTCGCGGACGCGGGCCAGGGCGTTGGCTTTCTCGTCGGCGCGGGCCTTATCGACCTCCGCCAGTAGCATCTGCTTCTCGGCCATCGGCAGCTTGCCCACGGCGGCGATCAGCTGCTCCTGATCGGTCGGCATGTAGCCGAGAAACTTCTCGATCACGCGGGCGCCCGCGGCCCGGGTCATCTCCTCGGCCAGCCGCTCGGGCGACCCCACCGGCCGCCACTCTCGGCCGTCGGCCGGTGGGATCAGCAGCGGCGACTCACCCTGCCAGAAGGCGTGGTACGCGCCGATCTGCTCCCACAACTCCAGCACCTTGACCTGGAAAAGGTCGCGCTGCTTGGCGTCCACCTTCTTGGCCTTGGCCACGGCGTCTTGCAGCTTGGCGTACTTCGTCTCGCTGTCGAGAACGATCTCCTTGAGCGAGTAGCGCAGCCCCTCGCGCCGCTTCAAGCCCAACATGTTCAAGACCTGGTCGTTCTCGATCCGGAAGACCTTGTAGTCCACCGCCCCGCCGGACTTGCCGGCCGAGGTCGTCGCCACGTCGAGGAACCACTGGATGGCGGGGCGGAGTTTGCCACCGGAATCCGTGAACGATTCCTTGCTGGTAATCGTCCGCAGCTTCACCCGCGCAACGGTGTCCAGCGGCTTGACCCGGCCGCCCTCTACGACCGGAAGTCGGGCCACCTCGCCCAGGTCGAGCTTCGCGTGCGGCGTCGAGCCGAACGCATAGCCGCAGTACAGCAGGACCAGCGCCGCGAACACCGCCCAGGGGATGAGCAGGTCGCCGGTGCTCGGGCGGACCCGCATCAGGTTACCCGGCCGGACGGCCACGGCCGGGCCGGCCGCCGGCTTCGGGCTGAGCATCCGAATCAGGAACCGCACGAGATAGTACCCGAAGTGGACCAGCATCCCGAACGCGACGAGGAAGCAGGCGACGTAGGGCATCCAATAGACCGGGTTGCGGACCACCTGCAACTCGGTCGTCTTCTCCGTCTCCGGGTCGAACGACGACTGGTAGAACGTCTCCCCGCCGTAGCGTAGGGGTTCGTTCATGGAGATCAAAACGTCCCGGTCCTCGCCCTGCTCCGGGTCCACGAGCCGGATATGGCTGGAGTAGTTCTTGGCTTTCTCCGTCCCGACGTAGCGGTCGAAGCGGAACTCGATCAGGTGCATCGTGAACGGCTTATAGTATCGGGTGAACCGGAGCCCCAGGTCGTACTCCTTGCCGTCCGCGGAAACCGCCTGCTTCGGGTGGTCCTTCAGGTTCGGGTGGGTGAACCAGAGCGAGACGAGGTAGCTGCCGAGCGCCTCGTCGGTCCCCTTCTTGTAGAGGGTGACGTAGGCCGACGGCAGGTCGATGCTCTGCGTCACCTCCACGCCGCTGATCTCCGCTTTCGGGGCGGCGGCGGTGCTCACCCCCAGCCCGGCGGTGGCCTTGTTCTCCCCCGGCTTCGGGCGGTCCAACTCCGAGTTGACCATGTACTCGGTCACATCGACATCGACCGGCAGCTCGGGGCTGGTAATCCGCTGCTTCGTCTCGAACGCCTTCTGGAGGAGCGTCGCCGGGACCACCGTGACGTGGTCGGCGTCCGGGGCGGACGAGTCCGTGAACGCCAGCTCGTAGTTGCGTGTATCGAAGGTGTAGTTCGTCGAACGACCCTGTTCGATCTTCATCCGCTGCTCGACCTGCCAGCCGCGGGTGCCGATCTCGCCGACGAACAGCAGGATCACCCCGAAGTGCAGCATCCAGATGCCGGCCCGCTTCCAGGTCAGCTTGAACCGCAGGGCGTGCGCGGCGAGGAGGTTCACCAGCATGATGAAGCCGAGCAGCCGGCCGCCGATGAACGGGAACGAGCCGCCAACCTTCCAGTCGGGCGAGAAGCCGAAGAAGACCTGCCCGAACTGGACGAGGAGCTGGAAGTCCACCCAGACGTATTCGGACCAGAAATACTTATCAACGACCGTCCAGATGCCGTTGTTCATCTGAGCCAGCGTGCCGAAGAAGACCAAGAGCAGCGACAGAGCGAACAGGCCGACCGTCAGTTGCAGCGAGGCCAGCGGCCGCAGCACGGCGACGACGGGGTGGACGGCCGCCTTGCGGGCGGGGCGACGCTCCGGGGCGCCGGCGGGGGTCGGGTCGGCCGTGGTCGTGCTCATCGGTCGTCTCCTCGCCGCGAGGCGAGTCGGGAGGGAAGGCTCAGCGGCCGCGCATGAACGGGCCACCGGCCGCGGCCGGGTCCTTCGGACCGGTCACGTCCACGCAAAGCCCCTTGACCCCGCCGACGCTGGTGATCTCCTTCGTGGCCGCGGCGAAGTCCGCCTTGGACCCGACCTGCCCGGCCCAGCGGGCGACGTTCTCCTTCGCCCCGCCCATTGCCGCGATCACGGAGATTTCCGGGACGTTGTCGCCTGCCCCAAGGTGAATGGTGTCGGCCCGCATCCCCCGCGCGCCGTCGGACTTCCAGCCGTCCGGCAAGTCGTAGGTCGGCGGCTTGGCCGGGCCGTCGGGGAACTTCACCGATGCCAGGAACTTGTCGAACGCCGCTTCCTGCGCGGCCAGGGCGTCCGCCTTGCCGGTGAGCTTGAAGAACCAGGCCGGTTTGTCGGCCGGGAACATCGCCCCGAGGATGCGGTAGTCACCCTTGGCCGTCTCGGCGCCGGCCGATTCGTTCGACTTCGGCACTGCGTAGGATTGAACTTTGTCGCTGGGGCCGCACCCGACTAGGGTGAGCAGCCCGAGCGCAACGAGAGAGGCGGCAAGGCGTATCATTGCGTCCGTACTCGGGACCGAAGGGAAAGTAGATCAGCGTGCGGGGCGGGCTACAACCATCATTCTTGGGGACCGGTCCGGGGCCGTCAAGGCGGGGCTGCGGCTACCGGGTGAAACGCCGCGGTAGGGCCGGCCGACGAAATAGCCGTCGGTTGGTCGAGTCTTACCCGACGGATTTTGTCGCCCCAACGGGGCGTCCGGTAATAGCCAGGGGTGAAACCCCTGGTAGATCGGGCCAATTCCAGTAGCCCCAACGGGGCGACCCAGGCACCACAGGGTCGCCCCGTTGGGGCTACTGAATACTCTCTCGCCGCGGTCCAGGGGTTTCACCCCTGGCTATTACCGGACGCCCCGTTGGGGCGAGCATTCTCCGTGGCGCCGACCCTACCCCACCTTCTTCAAGAACGTGATCCGCCCGGTGGCGACCCACTCGGCGACGTAGATGTTGCCGTCCTTGTCGAAGCAGGCGTCGTGCGGGTGCACGAACTTGCCGGGCAGCCACTCCTTCGGCTGGTTGCGGACCGGCGTGACCCCCTTCTTGCTGAGGCTGCCGACCACCCGCTCCCGCCAGGCCGGGTCCTCGCCCAGGTGGACGATCGGCTTGTTGTCCTTGCCGAACAGGCTGATCCGCGTGTGCAGGTCCGGGACCATCATCACGTCGCCGCGGATGTCGATGTGGGCCGGGAATAGCACCGTCCCCTTCTCCGTCTTGGAGATATACTCCCCGTCCAGGGTGAACGTCTGGAGCCGGGCGTTCGCCCGGTCGCAGACGACCAGCACCGGCGTCCCGCCCCGGGAATCGACCCACTGGCCGTGCGGGGTGCGGAACTGGCCGTCCGCGGTCCCGGTCCCGCCGAACGTCTTGACCCAGTTGCCGGCGTGGTCGTAGCGGTGCATATAGTTCGACCCGTACCCGTCGCCGACATAGAACCCGCCATCGGACAGGAACGCGACGTTCGTCGGCCGGTACGGCGGGGCCGCGGACTTCTTGGCGTTCTTCGCGTTCGGCCGTGGCTGGTACTTCCCCGACTCGGCGGGCGGTCCCTTCTCCCAGACGACCTCGCCGGTCAGCGAGCACTTCACGACCGGCCCGCCGGTGGTCATGTTGGCCAGGTAGGCGAACTCCTCGCCCCCCTCCTTGCGGATGTCGATCCCGTGGCCGCCAGCGTGCCACTTCTTGCCGAACGAGCGGACGGACTTCCCCGCCGGGTCGAACACGACGACCGTGTCGAGCTGTCCCTTCCCGACCGCCTGGTGGGTGATGTAGACCAGCCCGTGCGAATCGACGGCGACGTTGTGCGTGGTCTGCCACTCGAACCCCGCCGGCAGCTGGCCCCAGTCGTGGTGGCACTCGTAGGTGTGCTCCCCGCTGCCGACGCGCGGGAGCTTCGACCCGGCCTTGTTCTCGGCGCCGATGATGATCGGCCCGGCGGAGGCGGTGGCGGCTGTCGCGGCGGCCGAGGTCTTCAGGAACTGGCGGCGGTTCATCGGGGAGGCTCCGGGAAGGGTGGGAGGCGTGGCGGTCAGTGTACGGCGGCCGGCCGGCGCCCGCAACCGCTCGGCGGCCGTCTCGGGCGCTTCCGATTTGCATCCCGACGGGGCTGTTCTAACCTTTGGCGAGATAATTGGCCCCCGCCGAACCACCCCGGTTGGCGGGTCCGCCCCCACCGCGTCCGGTGTCGCCCGATGGCTGCCCCTTCGACGACCGAAGAACTGATCGACCTCATCCGCCGCAGCGACGTGGTGGACGAACGGCTCCTGTCCGGCTACCTGCGGGGGCGGGATTCCGGCGATGCCCTCCCGCCGGACCCGAAACAGGCGGCCGACGAGTTGGTCCGCGACGCGGTGCTGACCACCTTCCAGTCCGAGCAATTCCTGCTGGGTAAGTGGAAGGGGTTCACGATCGGCAAGTACAAGATCCTGGAGCGGGTCGGCGTCGGCGGGATGGGGCAGGTGTTCCTCTGCGAGCACACGATGATGCGGCGGCGGGTCGCGATCAAGGTCCTGCCGCCGGCCAAGGCCGAGCACCCGTCCGCCCTGGGGCGGTTCTACCGCGAGGCCCGCGCCGCCGGGGCGCTGGAGCACCGCAACATCGTCCGCACCCACGACATCGACCAGGACGGCGAGCTGCACTTCATCGTCATGGAGTTCGTGGACGGCATCAACCTGCTCGACGTGGTCCGGAAGTTCGGCCCGCTGGACGTCGGCCGGGCGACTGACTACGCCCGGCAAGTGGCGATCGGGCTGGACTACGCCTTCCGCAACGGGATCATCCACCGGGACGTGAAGCCCGGCAACATCATGATCGACCGGTACGGGACGGCCCGCATCCTCGACCTGGGGCTGGCCCGGTTTTACCAGGACCAGACCGACCTCTTGACAGTCAAGTACGACGACAAGGCGGTGCTCGGCACCGCCGACTACGTCGCCCCGGAGCAGGTGCTCAACAGCCACAAGGTCGATGTCCGGGCAGACATCTACGCCCTCGGCGCGACCTTCTACTTCCTGCTGGCCGGGCACCCGGCGTTCCCGGCCGGGTCGGTGTCGCAGAAGCTGATCTGGCACCGGACCAAAGACCCGGCGCCGATCCGCTACGTCCGGCCGGAGGTGCCCGAGGGGCTGGCGGCGGTGCTGACGAAGATGTTGGCGAAGGACCCCGACAAGCGGCACCAGACCCCGGCCGAGTTGGCGGCCGCCCTGGAGCCGTGGGTGCCCGTCGAGGTGCCGCTGCCGGACCCCGAGGAGATGCCGAAGCTCTGCCCCGCGGCGTCCGGGCGCTCCCCGACCCCGGTGCCGGGGACCGAGCCGCCGCCGGCCAAAGCGGCGGTCGTGTCGCGGGGCCAGCCGCGGGTCGCCGCCGGCAACCGGACGGGGACTCGGGCGTCGTCGCGGGTCGAAGTCGTGCTGCCGCGCCACCCGATGGCCGTCATCCTGGAGCCGGAGACCCCGACGGACGGCCTGAACGAGTCCGACGCCACGCCGCCGAACCTCCAACCGACCCCGGTCCCCGCGCACCCGCGGCGGGTCCGGCGGCGACCCTGGCGGAAGATCGCACTTCTGACGGCGGCTGTGGTGATCGTCCTGGGTCTGCTCGCGGGGTTCTGGTGGATCGTGTCGTAACGCGCGCGGCTTTCGTAGGTCGGGTCGAGTCTTCGAGGCCCGA
>DASSAT010000616.1:0-9275 GCA_035699305.1 Fimbriiglobus sp.
ACGCGCTGAAGCTCGACTACAAGGGTCGGGTGGCCGAGGCGACGGGTGCGAACCTGTTCCTGCTGATCGACGGCGAACTGCACACCCCAACGGTGGAGTGCATCCTCAACGGCATCACCCGGCAGACGGTGATGGACCTGGCGCGCAAGAAGGGGCTGAAGGTGATCGAGCGCGAGATTTGGCCGGAGGAGCTGAGCCGGGCGCAGGAGGCGTTCATCACCGGCACCGCGGTCGAGGTGACGCCGCTCTCCGCGATCGACCGCCGCGAGTACCCGATCGGCCCGGTCGCCCGGAGCCTGCGCGAGGACTACGCTAAGCTGGTGCGGTCGTAAGGCAGGTGTCAGTCCGGCATGCCGACCACCTCGCCGCCGGCGCGAGTGGCAAGGGCCGGCAACACGTCGCCAGCGGAGTAGTTCAGGAACCGCACCGACCCGTCGGCGAAGGCGAAGTTGGCCCCGCCGGGGTGGAGGCTCCACAAGTGATAGCGGTCGCACGAGTTATCGAGCCGGCCGTAGCTGAACGAGTATACCGGTCCGGTACACAGAGGATCCGTCAACCAGGCCGGCGAGAGGACAAACATCGTCGTCCCAGGGCCGCGGTCCATCCCCCAGCGGGAGTCTTGGCTGCCGGTGTACCAGCGACCCGCACGAAGGGAATCCGGCGGTGGACGCTCCCCCACCATCACGGTCTGACTCGTCCCGTCCGTCACGTCCGAAAGCCGCACGCCGGGGTATGGTCCGAGTACCCCATCGGGCGCTCTCACCCCGGCGATACCGACATACGAACTGTACGCGGCGGTGTTCCCGGCGTCGTCCGTTAGCGGGGCGAGCAACCGGCCGTCGTCCGGGCAGACGTAGAGTTTCACGACCGTCCTGTAGCCGACATGCGGGGGATCGTGAAAGGCCCGCCGGTCGGTCCGGAACGCCTGCACGGTCGTTGACCAGAGGGCGTCCTGCTCGATGTGCGGTAGTACGAACCCCATCCAACTCAACTCGTCCTGGCCCGTCTCGGGGCGCTGGGGGAGGCCGCTGTGCAGGTCGTGGTAGGAGTGGAGGGCGAGGGCGATCTGCTTGAGGTTGTTCTCGCAAGCCGCCCGGGTGGCGGCCGACCGCACCTTCTGAACGCCGCACATCAACAACGAGACGAGAATCCCGATCACCCCGATAACGACGAGTACCTCGACGAGCGTGAAGGCCGGGCGATTGCCGGGGCCGCGGTTGCTACGGGTGTTCACAGGTCACCGGGATCTCGATCGTTTCGGATTCCTCGCCGGTTGTCGCGCGGAGTCGGACCGTCTTCCGGCTGACGCCGCGACCCTCGCCAGTGTCGGGAACCCATGTGATCTGGACTGTCCGGGTCACGCCGTCCGGCGGGCCGGGGAGTTCGACCGTGAGGTCCGGAGAAGCCGATTCGACCTCCAACTTGAGCGGGCCTGCGTCCGGTCCGCGGACGAGGCATTTCCCCGTGTAGACCGGCCCGGTGCCCGCCGACAGCGGCAAGGTCAGCGACGGCGGTATCACCTCCACCCGGGGCGCCACCCGCCCCCTCACCTGGATGGTGACGGGCTGGATGTTCGGGTCGGCGAATTCGACCGAGATCGGCGTATCGAGTAGCGAAGGCCGGGCCGTGTTGGGTATGACCTCGATCCGTCCGAGGCGCACACCCGCGCCGCTGTTCTCCGGGTTAGGCCCCACCGGAACCCAGTGAACGGCGACCCGGTCGGGGTCCGCGCTGACGACCCGCGTCACGGTCTGGGGAGGTTGGTCCCGGTCGGTGACGTCCAGGAACTGGTGGACCTCCCGGCCGACGGAGACCCGACCGAACTGGACCGCGCCCGGGTTGACCCGGAGCCCGCCGGATGCCGTGCGGAAAACGATGGTGATCCGCCCCTCGGGGTGGTCCGGGTCGTTGGTCAGGAATGATACCGTCTGGTGGAACGTACCGGCCCCGTCTACCTGAACGGTCGTGTGGACGACCACATTCGCCCGTTCCCCTGGTGCCAGGCGAAGTTCCTGGATCGCCTCGGAGTGGTCTCCGACCTCGTGCTGGAGAGACCCGCACGAGCAGGATGCCTTGACCTGCTCGACGATCAGTTCCTGTCCGCCCCGGTTGGCGATCTCGAAGCGCGAGGCGACGATCTCGTTGGCCCTTCGGTCGCCCAGGTCGATCACGGCCGGGTATTCGATGATCGGGGGACCGCCGGTCGCGGCGACCCAACTCTGCTCGATCGCTCCGGTCCGCCACCAATACCCGATGAACAAGGCGAGGGTCGGAGGAAAGACCCACCAGCACCGGCGGAGAATCCGGAGGAGTGCCATCACCTCACCTGTGTCCTCAATCCAGGGCAGCCCGCGCCCGCCGGCGGACGACGGCCAGACCGACACCCGCCAGCAGAACGCACACCGAGACAGCGAGTACCCACACCCACCACGGGGTAGGCGTTCGGCTCGGCAGCGGAGAGGAATAATATTCGACCGGGCGGCGACTACGCTTATCCGGGTCGTCGGGCTTAAGTGCGATGTGGTGAGCTACCTTGACTGGAGTTTCCGGCCCGACCCGGTTGCCGTCCGCATCCACGTTGAACTTCACGTCGCGGTCCAGGTCGATGCACTCCATCCCGGCGATCCCAGGTATGCGTAGTGCGACCTTGGGCATCGGGTGGTTGACCTTCAGTTCGGAGAGGACTGTCCGAACCACGGTTTGGAGTTCCCCTCCGATCGAGCAGTGGTGCTCGACCGTGGTCGGGACGAATACCGCCGGTCTGACCTCTGTAAACTCGACGACTTCATGCTCCCACCGGTACGATGAATCCCCTGCGGGAACCATGACAGATTTGCGGACGAGATAGTTGACCTTCGGGTCGAACCAAAACTCCAGGCGTCCGCTGGCGTGCACGAGATCGACGTGAATTTCCCGGGACGAGAGGCGCTCGACCGTGCGAAGGGTGTGGGGTTGTTGAACGATGTCCCAGAACGGGTAGTAACTCGGAGCATTTCGCCCCCAATGGCTGAACAAGAGGTACTGCCAGATTTCCCCACCGACACCATCAACCGGAACAGGGTTGTTGATCGACAGGTTCGACCAGGGGATAGGCCCGCCCCTCTTACGCACAACCTGGATCCGCCCGTTCCGAACGACGTACTCCCGGATCGTCCCGTCATCGATGGGCTCGATCAACCGGTAGACCTCGCCGGACCGCCAGAACCGGCCCGGTGCTGCAGGGATGAAGAAATGCTTCCTCGCCTGGTCAAGAGTCGTGCCGGCCCAAGGTATTCGCTCATACCGGCACTCCATCGTGGTGATCGACCGAATCGCGGCCCGGTTCCCGTCCCGGACCATCGTGAGCAACCGGTCGCGGTTCTCCCCGCCGCGGGCGAAGGGGGCCAGAGCGAGCCAGCCGACGAGAGCCAAGATGTAACGGGGGCGTGGTCCGGTCATCATCCTCTCAGCGTCGAGCGAGAAGGTAGGACTGCATCAGGGCTACGGAGGACAGGCGCCGGAACATTTCCGGTACGTTGCCTCGCAGTAAATCCCGGTTATCTTGTTGGTCCCGCTACAAATAATCTTGCCGAGACCGGCTGGCGCATTACATGTCGGCTGCGGCTCGGGGCCGATGGGATCGATAAGACAGATGTCCGCTTTGCCCCCGGAGTTATATGCGCAATTGCTCACTATATGCCCAGCACAGGTGTAGTTCCCGCAGTGGGCTGGAACCACGCAGTCCGATGCCGGCGCCAGGGTGGACCCGCCGTAAGCGGCGAGAAGGCTCGCGGCCACACAGAGGAACAGACCGAATGATGTTCGCATTTGTCCTCTCCCTTGGTTGAACCCCTTGACTCGAATGGGCGTTAGTGACCCTTTCGCGTGGATCGCGCAATTCCGGCGGAATTCCAGGGGCCACCTCGCACATGCCGTGTCAACCCTGCAGCCGCGAGGAGCAACAGACCCAGTCCGGCGTGGACCCCACGCGTGAACCGTCGGCGAATGGTCGAGTCCGAGTCCATGGTGCGAGTCACCACGACGGGTCGGTCGGACAACCCGTACAGATGGTATACCCCCAGGGCCGCACGTCAAGAAAAATCCTGGATGAACTTGCCCGATTATTCCCCCCCCCGTCAGACCGTTGAACCGAAGCCCTTCCCCGACTTGGTTTCGCAGTACACTCTCACCATGACGCACTTCGTCTCCCACCTGGAAGGGGCCATCGACGGCACCCGGTCCGCTTAGGGTCACCGCCGTGGCCGGTGGACGCGGACGATCCGCACCCGGCGGTCGTCGGGTGACACCTGGAACCAGAACGTCAGCGGGTCCCGGAACTCGACCCGCAACGGGTCGTTACGCGACTCGCCGACGGCCAACGGGTCGTCTCCCAGGTCGCGCTCCAGACCGAGCACGATCGGCTCGATCGCCGCCCGCTCAGCCGGCGTCGCCTGCACCCAGATGTCGGCCAGTTCGTCCCGGGCGGCGTCCTCCCATTCCACGACGCTCATTTCAGACTCCGGAGGTACGCCAGCACCTCGGCTGTGGTGTACGTCTTGGCATCCGGCCCGGTCCGTCGCCGGTACTCCTCCAGGGTGAGGCCCATCTCCTCCAGGACAGCCGCGGGCGGGTCCGGCGGCGGAACGAACTCGCCGACGACGAACCCCGCCTCGTCCACCAACTCCACCTTCTGCCCGGCCGCCCGCAACTTCGCCGCCAGGGCCGCGTCGATCACAATGGCGCTCATGGGTCACTCCTCCGAAGACGTGCCTCATTCTACCCGCCACCCGATCCCGGCCGCTACACTGCCCCCATGAACCACTTCGTCTCCCACCTGGAAGGGGCCATCGACGGCACCCGGTTCGAGTTCGGGCAACTCCTCGGCACCCACGCCGGACGGCCGATCGTCGTCCGCTACGACCTCGACCGGGTCCGCGAAGCCGTCAGCCCCGCCGACATCGCCGCCCGGCCGCCGACCCTGTGGCGCTACCGCGAACTGCTGCCGCTGCCGCTCGACGCCGAGCCGGTCACGCTCGGCGAGGGGATGACGCCGCTCTTGCCCTGCCCCCGGCTCGGGAAGCAACTCGGGCTGTCGCGCCTCTGGGTCAAGGACGAGTCGCAGTTGCCGACCGGCAGCTTCAAGAGCCGGGGCATGACCGCCGCGGTCAGCCTGGCGAAGTGGCTCGGTGTGAAGCGGGTGGCGCTGCCGACCGCCGGGAACGCCGGCGGGGCCGCGGCCGCGTATGCCGCCCGTGCCGGCATCGAGTGCTTCGTCTTCATGCCGGCCGACACGCCGGCGGTCAACCAGTTCGAGCCGTACCTGTACGGGGCGAAGGCGTTCCGCGTCAACGGCCTCATCCACGACTGCGGCATGATCGTCCGCGACGGCGCGGAGCGGATGGGCTGGTTCGACCTGTCCACGCTCAAGGAGCCGTACCGCCTCGAAGGCAAGAAGACGATGGGCCTGGAGCTAGCCGAGCAACTCGGCTGGCGGCTGCCGGACGTGATCCTCTACCCGACCGGCGGCGGCACGGGGCTGATTGGGATGTGGAAGGCGTTCCGCGAACTGGCGTCGCTGGGTTGGCTCCGCCGTCAGGAGTCAGGACTCAGGGGTCAGGAGTCAGCAAGACTAAGACCTTCTTCTACTGACTCCTGTCTCCTGACTCCTGACTCCTCTCCAAGGCTCTACGCCTGTCAGGCCGAGGGGTGCGCGCCGATCGTGCGGGCGTTCGAGAAGGGCGAGCGGTTCGCCGAGCTGTTCCCGGGCGCGCGCACCGTCGCCAGCGGGCTGCGGGTGCCGGTGGCGGTCGCGGACTTCCTGATGCTCGACGCGATCCGCGAGAGCGGCGGCAAGGCCGTCGCCGGGTCGGAGGCGGCCATCGGCCCGTGGATGCGGCGGGCGTCGGCCGCGGAGGGCATCTCGGTCTGCCCGGAGACGGCCGTCTGCTTCGACGTACTGGCGATGCTGGTCGCGTCGGGCGAGGTGCGGCCTGACGACGAGGTGGTGGTGTTCAACACCGGGGCGGCGACGAAGTACCTGGAGGCGCTGCCGGTCGAGTTGCCGCTGCTGGACAAGGACGACGTGGACTGGTCGGCCCTCTCGTAGCGCCAGTGGTTTCGGTTTGCCCTACGGTCACACCAGCCAGCCACCCGTCACCGGGACCACCTGCCCGGTGACGTAGCCGGTCTCCTCGCTCGCCAGGAACAGTACCACGTTGGCGATGTCCTCCGGCTGTGCCAACCGGCCGACCGGGATTTGCTTCAGGTACTCGGCCATCACCTCCGGCTTGATCTCGCCGAGCATCGCCGTCTGCACCACCCCGGGGGCGACCGCGTTGACCGTGATGCCGCGCCGGGCGAACTCCTTGGCCAGCGACCGGGTCATGCCGATCACCCCGGCCTTGGCGGCGGCGTAGTTCGCCTGCCCGTGGATGCCGACCAGCCCGGCCACAGACGCGATGCTGACGATCCGCCCGCCGTCGCGCAGCACCTCGGCGGCATACTTGCAGCAGTGGAAGACGCCGGTCAGGTTCGTCTGGATGACCGCGTGCCAGTCGTCGAGCGTCATCTTGCGCAGGCTGCGGTCCTTGAGCACCCCGGCGTTGTTCACCAGCACGTCCAGCCCGCCGAACTCCGCCTTCACTTGTTGCATCAACTGCTCGACTTGAGCCGCGTCGCGCACGTCGGCGGCGAACAGGCGGACGTTGCCTGTGGTGAAGGTGCCGACCAGCCGACCGCTCTCGTCCCGCAGCCGGATTGGAACCCCCGCCCCTGACAGCTTCGCCGCTAGCGCCTCGGCGTCCCGCTTGTTCGCCCCGTCGGGGTCGTCCCAGTAATGCAACGCGCAGGTCGCCCCGGCCTGGGCGAACTTCGAAAGGATTGCGGCCCCGATGCCGCGGGAGCTGCCGGTGACCAGGACCACCTTGCCGGTGAAGTCGTAGCGGATCATGGGAAAGGATGAGGGAAGAAGGAGGAAGGAGGAATAGTAATACCAGACGGACGGCCGCGCCCGCCGGTCTTAGACTTGATCTTATTCATCCTTCAGCCTTCATCCCTCATCCTTTATGGCGATCCGCCTGGCCCACTTCTCCGACGTCCACCTGACCAGCAAGCCGCTCGGGTGGCGGCCGCGGGACTGGTTCAGCAAGCGCCTCACCGGCTGGGTGAACGTGCGGCTTCTCGGCCGCGGCCGGCGGTTCAAGCAGGCGCCGAGGGTCGTCGCGGCGATGATGCGGGCGGTCCGCGAGCGCAAGCCCGATGGGATCGTCTTCACCGGCGACGCGACCGGACTGGGGTTCGAGTCGGAACTGCTGGTCGCGGCGAAGGCGCTCGGGGTCGGGGACGAGACGTTGCCGCCGGCGGTCGCGGTGCCGGGGAACCACGACTACTACACCCGCCGGGCGGTCCGCGGCGGGCTGTTCGAGGCATACTTCGGCCCGTGGCAGGTCGGCCTGCGGGTGGACGACCAGCCGTACCCGTTCGCGCGCCGGGTCGGTGACGTGTGGCTCATCGGGGCGAACTCGTCCACCGTCAACCGCTGGAACTGGGACGCCAGCGGGGCGTTCGGCGCGGACCAACTCCGCCGGCTGCGGCTCCTGTGCGCGTCATTGAGTCCCGGTGTGCGGGTGCTGGTGACGCACTACCCGCTGCGGACGGGCCGGGGCGAGGTCGAGCCGCGGGTCCACCGGTTGCGCGACCACGACGCGGCGCGGGAGGCGGCCGCGGAGTGCGGCGTCGGGCTGTGGCTGCACGGCCACATCCACCGCGGGTTCGTGCTCAAGCCGACCGGCGCGCTGCCGTTCCCGGTGGTGTGCGTCGGCAGCTCGACCCAGAACAACCGCTGGACGTACAACGAGTACACGATCGCGGGAACGAGGCTGGAAGGGGTCCACCGCGTCTACGACCCGGACCACGACCAGTTCCGCGATGCTGGGTTCTTCGAGCTGGACCTGCCGGGCTAGCCCACCTAGCCCACCCGTTGCCACGGGTGGGCTTTGGCGTTCTTGTGCCCTCTGCTGTATCATTTCTCCGACCCACCGATTTCCCTGTCCCGCCGCGGATGCCGCCATGCCCCGAGTCCTCTCCGCCCTCGCGCTTCTCCTGCTCTCCGCTCCCGCCTTCGCCCAGAAGGAGTTCGGGTTCGACAACACCAAGCCGTCCGGCCAGCCGTACCTCAGCCCGGAGGAGACGGTCAAGCGGATGAAGGTCGCCCCGGAGTTCGAGGTCAAGCTGTTCGCCGGGGAGCCGGACTGCGTTAACCCGATCGCGTTCACCATCGACGAGAAGGGCCGCGTCTGGCTGGTCGAGAGCTTCGAGTACCCGAGCCGCACCCCGAAGGGCAAGGCGCCGCGCGACCGCATCGTCATCCTCGAAGACACCGACGGCGACGGCAAGTGCGACAAGCGCACGGTGTTCGCGGAGGGCAAGGACTTTCCGGTGACACCGGAGCGTAAGAAGAAGGGGCTGGGCGCGTTCGACCTGGCCAGCGGCATCGAGGTCGGCAACGGCGGGGTGTACGTCGGCGCGCCGCCGTACCTGTGGTTCATCGAGAACAAGGGCGACAAGCCCGGCAAGTTCGAGACGCTACTGAGCGGGTTCGGCAGCGAGGACACGCACGAGATGCTCAACACCTTCCAGTGGGGGCCGGACGGCTGGCTCTACGGGCTGCAAGGCGTCTTCACGCACTCGACCGTGATCGAGGCGAGCGGGGGGCGTCAGCCCCCTGTTAAAGCGAAACAACAGGGTCAAGGCGATCAACAGGGGGCTGACGCCCCCCGCTCGCCAGTGAAGATGAACGCCGCGGTGTGGCGCTACCACCCGAAGGCGAAGAAGTTCGAAATCTTCGCGGAGGGCACGTCGAACCCGTGGGGGATGGACTGGCGGAACACGGACGGGCAGTTCATCGTCTGTTGCTGCGTGATCCCGCACCTGTTCCACGTCGTCCCCGGCGGCATCTACAAGCGGCAGGCGGGAGCGAGCTTCAACCCCTACGCCTACGGGTACATCAACGAGATTTGCGACCACACCTTCCACCGCGAGAGCGGCTGGGCGCACGCCGGGCTGATCTCGCTGGACGTGCCGCACATGCCCGAGAAGTACCGCAACAGCGTCATCTTCGGCAGTATCCACGGCTGTTCGATCAAGCGGAACACGCTCAAGCCCAACGGCAGCACCTACACGGCGAGCAAGGCCGAGGACTTCCTGGTGAGCGGGGACAAGAACTTCCGGCCGATCAACATGAAGTGGGGTCCGAACGGCGACATTTATCTCATCGACTGGCACGACCAGAACCCCTG
>DASSAT010000617.1:0-3582 GCA_035699305.1 Fimbriiglobus sp.
TAAGCTGACCGCATGGCGTTCCTGAACGCGGTCCTGCTGCTCGGGCTGGCGGCGGCGCTGATCCCGCCGGTCGTCCACCTGTTCAACCGCCGTCGGGCCGACCCGGTGGACTGGGCCGCCATGCAGTTCTTGCGGCTCGTCCCCGCCGCCCGCCGCCGCGTCGCCTGGGAGCACGTCCTGCTCATGCTGCTGCGATCGGCCGCGCTGGCGCTGCTGGCGGTGGCACTGGCCGCGCCGACGGTCGATGCGTCGCTGACAGACCGACTCGCCCCACCGGCCGACCGCGACGTGGTGTTCGTCCTCGACGGGTCGGCGAGCATGGCGTACCGGGTGCCCGAACCGGCCGCCGACCGGGCGCGACAGTGGACGGCGAACGCCCTCGGCCGGCTCGGCGCCGGCGATCGGGTGGCGGTCCTCCAGGCCCGGCAACGGCCCGTGGCGGTCGCCCCTGACCTGACGACCGACCGCGGGCAGGCCGCCAACGCCCTGGAGTTGCTCGCCGCGCCAGCCGGCACCGCCGACTGGCCCGCGGCCCTCCAGGCGGCGCTGAAGCTCCTGGAAGGCGGTCGCGCGAACCAGCATGTCGTGATCGTGACCGACGGCCAACGGCACGGGTGGGCAGACGAGGCGACCCTCGCACGGTGGGAGTTGCTCCGCAAGACCATCGACCGCGGCGGCGCGGCCGCGCCGCGGGTGTGGGTGGTGAACGTCGCCGCCGACCGCCCGGCCGAACCGGCGAACCGGTCGCTCGACCCGATCACCTCCGGCCGCGGCGTCGCGGTCGCGGGACGCGAGGCGGCGTTCCGCTCCGCGGTGCGGTCCGTCAACGTCGGCTCGCCGCCGCGGGTCCGCCTGGAAGTGGACGGCCGAACGGTCCGGGAGTTGAAGCCCGACGCCAGCGGCGGCTTGCGGTTCGCGTACAAGTTCCCGGCCGGGTCGCACGTCGTCACGCTGCGGCTCGACCCCGACGACCTGCCGGCCGACGACCGACAGGACTTCGTCCTGGAGGTGTTGCCGGCGATCCCCGTCCTTCTAGTGCGGATCAATGAATCGTCTTCCGTTCCGCGTTCCGCGTTCCGCGTTCCGCGTTTCCTCCAGGACGCCCTGTCCCCGCCGCGCGACCCGACGCCGGCGTTCCGGGTGCGGACGATCACGGCCGACGAGTTCCGGCCCGGCGTGTTGACGCAGGACGTGAACGGGCCGGGCACCCCGCCGCGGGTCGTGGTCCTGGCGGACCTGCCGCGGCTGACGACCGAGCAGCAGACGATGGTGGAGGGCTACCTGGCGCACGGCGGGTCGGTGCTGGTGACGCTCGGCGAGCACTGCGACCCGGCGGCGTGGGACCGGGTCGCGTTCCGCGGCGGTCAGGGGTTCCTGCCCGCGCGGGTGGTCGAGGTGGTCGAAGGCGAGTCGCGGCCGGACCCGGCGAGCTTCACGCACCCGGCGGCCGCGGTGTTCCGCGAGCCGCTGCCCGGCGGGCTGCACACGGCCGTGTTTCCGCGCCGCTGGCGGCTCGACCCGACCGGCGTCAACGGCCCCACCGGCACGCCCGTCGCCCGGCTGACGACCGGCGAGCCGCTGCTAGTCGAGCGCGGATTCGGCACCGGCCGGGTGATCGTGTCGGCGGTGCCGCTGGACGACAGCTGGGGGACGAACCTGCCGCGGCTGCCGGACTTCGTTCGACTGGCGCACGAACTGGTCTACTACCTGGCCGGCGCCCGCGGTGCGGACCGGAACCTGGACGCGGCCCAGCCGATCGTCTTCACCCCGAACCCGTATGAGCCGCCCGGCCCGGTGGCGGTGCTGGGGCCGGACGGCCGCTCACTCTCGGTGGCGACGACTGGTTGGCCGGCAGTGATCGACGGGCCACACGACCCGGGCGCCTACCGGCTGACGACGCCGACCGGTCGGACGCAATATTACGCCGTGCGCCCCGACCCGCGCGAGGCGGTGCTGACATCGTGCTCCGAAGAAGACATGCGGAAAGTGGCGAACGTGGTCGGCCGGCTGGTGTCCATCTCGTCGATCGACGACATCCGCGACGACCCCGGGACCGCCGGCGGGCGCGAAGTCTGGTGGGTGCTGATGCTGGCGGTGGTCGGGCTGCTCGGCGCGGAGGTGTGGTATACTCGGCAGCTGAGTGCCCGCACCGATTCCCCCCTGCCCCCCTCATCCCCATGATCCGCCTCGGCGTCAACATCGACCACATTGCAACGGTCCGGCAGGCCCGGCGGGCGAAGGAACCGGACCCGGTCGCGGCCGCGGTCCTCGCGGTCCTCGGCGGGGCCGACGGCATCACCGTCCACCTCCGCGAGGACCGCCGGCATATCCAGGACCGCGACGTTCGCGTCCTGCGCGACACGGTGTCGGCCCGTCTGAACCTGGAGCTGGCCGCGACCGACGAGATCATCGGCATCGCGCTGGAGGTGAAGCCGGACGAGGCGACGCTGGTGCCGGAGAAGCGCGAGGAGCTGACGACCGAGGGCGGGTTGGACGTGATCGCCCACACAGACCCGGTGCGGTCGGCAGTGGAGCGGCTGAAAGGTGCCGGCATCCACGTCTCGCTGTTCATCGACCCGGACATCGAGCAGGTGGACGTGGCGAAGGCGCTCGGGGCGGACGCGGTCGAGTTCCAGACGGCCAGCTACTCCGAGGCGGCCGGCGCGGCGATCGAGGCCGAGTTGGCGAAGCTGACGACGGCGACCACCCACGCCAGGGGCCGGGGCTTGCACGTCCACATGGGCCACGGGCTGAACTACCAGAACGTCAAGCCGATCGTGCGGATCGCCGGGGTGGAGGAGCTGAACATCGGCCACAGCATCGTCAGCCGGGCGGTGCTGGTCGGCCTGGAGCGGGCCGTGCGGGAGATGAAGCAGGTAGTGGAGTCGGATATAAGTCAGGGCCGCGGATGACGCGGGTCTTCGAGCGCGGATGCCGACGCGGATTAAGAAGCCGATGCTCTGTTGAAAGGCCGGGTTTCGTAGGGTGGGCCGAGTCTTCGAGGCCCACCGTCTTGGCTCGCTCTTCCTATCCTGTCTTTGATCCGCGTCTTATCCGCGCTCGAAGACCCGCGTCATCCGCGGCCCTGACTTATGATCCGGCTCACTCCGCGGAGACCCACGGCACCTCCAGCGGCGCCCCTCGCATCCCCAGCCGGCCGTGGTCGATCTTGCCGGTCAGCTCGTCGTAGACGTGCTGGACGTTCTCCAGGATGTCTTTCGCCGCCTTACCGGTCCACTCCTTGTACCAGCCCATCTCCAGCCCAGCCGCAATCTCCGCGGCCGACCGCTTCGCCGCCAGCCCCTTCTTGACCGCGTCGCGCAACTCCACGAAGTACCGCCGCTGCTTGCCGAGCAGGTCCCTCCCCGCCACCGCCCCGTGGCCGGGGCAGACCAGATCGACCTCCAACTTCTCCATCCGCTCCAGGCACTTCACCCACGACGCCGAGTTCGAGTGCCCCATGTAGCTGAACGCGCCGTTGACGCAGGCGTCGCCGGTGCAGAGGATTTTGTGCTTGGGCAGGTACGCCACCGCGTCGCCGCTGGTGTGGCTGTGGCCGAAGTGCAGGAACTCGACCCGCTG
>DASSAT010000618.1:0-5832 GCA_035699305.1 Fimbriiglobus sp.
CTGGGCGAGTCTGCGCGCTCGAGTGTCGTTTCAGGTTCCCGACCTGTGGAGCAAGAGCGGCCGGGACGGCCGCGGTCCCAGGATCAGAAATGACCGCCTTCCGCCTGGCCCTGTCGAACCTCGCCCACGAGCGGGGCCGCACCGCCGTGTCCGTGACCGGGGCGGCGTTCGCGGTGGTGCTGGTGTTCATGCAGTACGGCTTCCTCGGCGCGCTCTACGACACCGCCACCCTGCTCTACGACCGGCTCGCCTTCGACCTGCTGTTGACCTCCGGCGAGTACCTGGAGTTCAGCCGGCCGGGCACGATGGACCGCGCCCGGCTGGCCCAGGCCCGGTCCGTCCCCGGCGTCGCCGACGTGGTCCCGCTGTCGGCCGAGTCCGCGCTGTGGCGCAACCCGACCGCCGACCCGGACAAGGGCGGCAAGCGATGGCAGCTCGCCGTCCTCGGCGTGGACCCCGGCCGGCTCGGCGAGACGTTCCTGCCGCCCGGCCGCGAGCTGTTCGGCAGCCCACAAGGACAGGCCGCGGCGCGCGCCGAGCTGTCGCGGCTCGGCACCGTGCTGCTCGACCGCCGCGCCCGCCCGGACTTCGGCGACCCAGCCGCGATGCCGCCGGGCACCGTCGTCGAGGTCAGCGGCCGGCGGGTCGAGCTGGCCGGGTACTTCGAACTCGGCACCGGGTTCAGCTTCACCGGGCTGCTGCTGACCAACGAGGAGACCTTCCCGACGATCGCCCGGATGCCGCCCGGCCGGGTGACGTTCGGGCTGGTCCAACTGGCCCCCGGCGAAGCCCCGGCTGCCGTCGCCGACCGGCTGCGGGCCGAGCTGCCGCGGGACGTGCTGGTCTTCACCCGTGACCAGATCAACGAGCACGAGCGCGTGTACTGGGTGGAGAAGAAGGCGATCGGCCAGTTCCTCACCTTCGGGGTGCTACTGGCGCTCCTGGTCGGGGCGGTGTTCGTCTACCAGATGATGGTGGCGGACATCAAGAAGCACCTGCCGGAGTACGCGACCCTCAAGGCGATGGGCTACCGGTTCGGCTACCTATTCCGGGTGGTGGTCTGGCAGGCGCTCTTGCTGTCGTTGGCCGGGTACGCGGTCGGGCTGGTCGTGTCGCTGGGCCTGTACGAGCTGACCCGGCAGGTGGCGCACCTGCCGGTGCGGATGACCGGCGAGCGGCTGGGGCTGGTGCTGGCGCTGGCGGTCGGGATGTGCGTCGGCAGCGCGCTGGCCGCGGTCCGCAAGCTTCGGACGGCCGACCCGGCGGACCTGTTCTGAAGCTTGGCGAACGGCCGGCGGCAGCCGACTGGTGACGCCGTGGAGAGGCATCATGGGTTACGACTTGCACATTACCCGTGCGCAGCACTGGACGGACTCCAAGAGCAAGCCGATCCGACTCCCCGAGTGGCTCGCCTACCTCGGCAGTGATCCCGAGATGCGGCTCGACAACGTGGCTGTCGCCAAGGTGAAGGGTAAGCCGGTGCTGGCCTACGAGAATGAAGGGCTCGCAGTCTGGACGGCTTGGTCCAAACACGAGCCGGACGGCAACATGGCTTGGTTCGACCACCGCGACAGCGAGATCGTCGTAAAGAACCCGGACGAGGAGATCATCGCGAAGATGAAGCGGATCGCCAAAGCTCTCAAAGCGAGGGTGATCGGCGACGAAGGCGAGACATACTGAATCGTCGAGGCTTGACCGGCCGATTTGCACCGGCCATTCGCCTGATATGCCCAGAACTCCCTTAGCCTGGTTCAACCTGACGCACGACCGGGTGCGGTTCGCCCTGTTCGTGCTGGGGGTGACGTTCGCCGTCGTGCTGATGTTCATGCAGCTCGGGTTCCGCGGTGCGATGCTCGACAGCAACACGCTCCTGCACGAGCGCATCCGCGCCGACCTGGTGCTCGTCTCCCCGAACCGCTCCATGCTGCCGATGCGCGAGCCGTTCTCGCGCCGCCGGCTGGTCCAGGCCGCGGCCGTCCCTGGCGTCCGTTCGGTCCACCCGCTCTACATCGACAACGGGGCCGCGGTCCTGCGCAACACCGACCCCGACCCCGCGCGCCGCGGCCCCAGCCGGGCGGTCCGCGTCGTCGGCGTGGACCCGGACGCCTTCCTACTGGACCTGCCGGAACTGGACCCGACCAGCCCCCGCTACCTCGGCGACCGGATCAAGGCGCCCGACACCGCCCTCTTCGACCGCAAGAGCCAGCGCGACGAGGACGACCCGACCCGCAGCATCTTCGGCCCGCTCGTCGAAGGGGCGCGGACCGAGCTGGCGGGTCAGACCATCACCCTGGTCGGCGGGTTCGACCTCGGCCCGGACTTCACCTCCGAGGGGACGCTGATCGTCTCGGCCGAGACGTTCGCCGACCTGCTCCGCCGGCCGGTCACGCTCGGGGCGCCGCTGGCCGACGTGGACCTCGGGCTGATCCGACTGGAGCCGGGGGCCGACATCGAGGCGGTCCGCGCCGCGATCCGACGCGAGGTCGCCCGCGGCAGCGACGGCGACCCGGAGGTGGACGTGCTGACCGTGCCGGAGTTGATCGACCGGGAGCACCGGTTCTGGCTGAGCAACACGCCGATCGGGTTCGCGTTCGTCTTCGGCATGTTCATGGGGTTCGCGGTCGGGACGGTAATCTGCTACCAAATCCTTTCCGGCGACGTGTCCGACCACCTGGCGGAGTACGCGACGCTCAAGGCGTTCGGCTACCCGAACGCCTACCTGGCGCGGGTGGTGATTCAGGAGGCGCTGATCCTGGCGTTGGCGGGCTATGCCGTCGGGCTGGGGGTGAGTTGGCTGGCCTACGACTGGCTGACCGAGGCGTCGGCGATGCCGCTGCGGATGACGGTCGGCCGGGCAGCGGTCGTGTTCGCGGTGACGATCGGGATGTGTATCCTGTCCGGGCTGATCGCGCTGGTGCGGCTGGTCCGCGCCGACCCGGCCGATGTGTTCGGGTAAGTCTTCTCGTTCCCAAGCTCTCTTCTCGTTCCCAAGCTCTGCTTGGGAACGCCGTCCGCGAATCTCCGCTTCGCGGGTCGGCCCGAGGGGTGAGCTTCGCGGTCTACCGCCGAACGCCCCGATCGGCGAAGCCCGCCAAGCGGAGCTTGGCGAACTGCGTTCCCAAGCAGAGCTTGGGAACGAGGAGTGAGGAGGATGCGCCGATGGCGTCCGAACCGATCACGCTGACCCGGGCCGGCTACCGCCCGCCGCCGACGGGCGAGCCGATCCTGCGCGTGCGCGGAGTGAACTTCGCGTTCGGCGCCGGCGAGGCGCGCACCCCGGTGCTCTTCGACAACCACCTGGAGGTGATGCCCGGCGAGTTAGTCATAATGAGCGGCCCGTCCGGGTCCGGGAAAACGACGCTGCTCACCCTGATCGGCGGCCTGCGGAGCCTCCAGGACGGCGAGATCGAAATTTGGGACGGCGCGGCCGGCGCCTACCGCAAGCTGCACGGCCTCGATGAGGAGGGGTTGGTCGGCGTCCGCCGGCTGATCGGCTTCATCTTTCAACGGCACAACCTGTTCGACTCGCTGCGGGCGGTGCAGAACGTCCGCCTCGCCCGCGAACTGTTCCCGCCGGGGCCGGACGACGCCGGGCAGGTCGAGAAGCTGTTGGCGTACCTCGGCCTCGGCGAGCGGGCGCTGTACAAGCCGCAAAGCCTCTCCGGCGGCCAACGGCAACGGGTGGCGGTGGCGCGGGCGCTGGTCAACCGCCCCCGGCTGGTCCTGGCCGACGAGCCGACCGCGGCCCTGGACGCCAACTCCGGGCTGGCGGTCGTCACCCTGCTCCAGCATCTCGCCCGCCAGCGCGACCCGGCCGACCTAGAGAAAATCATTCGCAAGCCCGGCGAAGACGACGAGGGTGGCCGGCTCACCCCGGAGCAGGCGGCGATGGTCCCCGAGTTGACCCGGGAGAAGGGCGCCACGAGTCTGATCGTCACCCACGACGCGCGGATCATGAACCGGGCCGACCGTATCGTCCACATGGAGCGCGGCAAGATCGTCTCGAACGTGGTGGTCGCCGAGCGGCTCTTCGTCACCGAAGGCTTGCGGCGCTGCGGGTTCTTCGCGGCGATCCTGCCCGAACAGCAGCAGGCGATCGCCGACGGCGTGTGCATCGGCGTCCACCCGGACCTGCCGGTGAAGTGGGCCGACCGGCACCGGTACGCCGGCAGGCTGGAGGTGTTCGCCCCCGGGGAGGCGATCGTCCGGCAGGGCGACCCGGTGTCGGACGAGAGCAAGTTCTACCTGATCCGCCGCGGCCAGGTGCGGGTGGACCAGGACACCGGGTCCGGCCCGCGGCCTGTGGTCGATCTGGGGGCGCGGGACTTCTTCGGCGACCGGGCGCTGGCGACCAACGAGCCGCGCAACGCGACCGTGACGGCGGAAGAGCCGGTCGAGGTGTACACGGTCGGCCGCGAGACGTTTCGGCAGTACGAGGCGATCAGCCGACCGTTCATCGAGCGCATCAGACAGGTGTACGGGCAGGGAACTTAGCCGGTTAGCCGCGAGGCGTCAGCCGAGCGCGGACGACCGGAGGAGATTCGGCGTGGAGATTACCGGGTGTGACAACGTGATCTTCACGACGGCGCGGCCGGAGGCGTTCATTAACCGATTCGTTTCCGCGCTCCGGCAGCGATGGCCGGCCGCACGAGTGAACTTGTCACCCACCGACGGACCGGACGTCGGGTTCGTTGATGCAGCCGAGATCGTAATCGACCCCTCACTGCCTGCCCGCTGGGTGCTGTTGGCCGTGCGCGACAGCGAGATGGATCAATTCTTCGACGAGAATGCGTACGCCGTCATGCCAGACGGCGAAGGCCCGTTCGCGCTGTGGTGGAGGGTGCGAAGCCGGGTGGCGTTCAAGTGCGGGACTGTCGATGAAGTCGAGGCGGGGGACAAAGGACCGGTCGGCGGGCCGGAGCCTTACACGGCCTGGCTGTGTGGACCGTCAATCGGCGAACTCACCGTGGTGACCCCGGACGACCCGGAGACGCACCCGTTCTCGCGGTGGCTGTGCGAGACGGTCCGGGCCGCCTGCGTCGGCAGCGGCTGAGCTTCCCGGACATCCCGCTTCACCAACTCCTACACACAGCAGCCCCATCGCCTGCCGCGCCTTCACGTCGGCGCGCTGCCACTTGACCGCCTCGCGGATCAGGTCCGCCTGAGCCTTGAACAGCTCCAACCGGGCCAAGTGGTAATCGGTCTCCACCGCCGCGCCGGCCTCGCGCTTGACGCCTAGCTCGCGCACCCGGTCGGACTCCAGTTGCACCCGCCGGGTGGCGATCGCCACGAGTTCGCGCTGACTGGTCCACTCGTCCACCGCGGTGCGGATGTCGCGGACCGCCTCCCGCTCCCGGTCGGCGTACAACGCCTCCAGTTGTGCTCGCATCGCGCGCACGTCCGGGTTGGTCAGGTATGGGATTAGCGCCCGCAGTCCAGGGGCGAGGACGCGCGTGGCGGTGTTGATCGCCGCCAGCGGCGGGACCAGCCCGACCACCGCCTGCCGGATCGCGTCTACTGTCCGGGCGTTCAGGCCAGCGGTCAGCGTGCGGATGAGTTGCAAGTCGGGCCGGGCGGCGAGGCCGACCCGCACGGCCTGGTCCGGGTCGAGCGGCTCCGGGGTGACGACGATCTGGTCCGTCGGCAAGAGTGGGCCAGGGAGGTAGTCGAGTCCGGTGAGTGCCTTCAGTTCGGTGTTCAGACGACGGATGCCCGCCCGGAGTTTGGCACGGTCGGCCCGCAATTGCACCTGTTGGCGACGGAGGGTGAGGAACTGATCGGACTCCGGTACGCCCTGCTCGATCGCCACCTGACCGGCGCGGACCAACTCAT